>NZ_DELU01000023.1:212794-286467 GCF_002352785.1 Marinobacter sp. UBA2688 | reverse complement strand
GAGCCGTTTGGCGGCGCCGAAACCGTTGGGCCGGAAACCTTTCCAACCATCCTTGCGGTGGTTCTGGTTGCCGGCAGCATCTATCTGATGGTCAAGCCGGACCCCGACGCCCAGTGGCCGCTGGGCCGGTCCGCAGTTGAGCTGGTGGTGTCGCTGGTTGTGCTGGTGGTCTACGCGATGCTGCTTGAACCCCTGGGGTTTGTCATCTCGACAACCCTGGCGGTTGGCACCCTTAGCTGGCGCATGGGCGCGCCCGCCAGGAATGCCTTTTTAACGGGCCTGATCAGCGCCGTGGTGGTGTTCGTCCTGTTCAACTATGGCCTGGCGTTGAGCTTGCCTGCTGGCATCCTGGAGGTGAACTGATGGAAACGCTCGGTTTTCTGATGGAGGGGTTTGCGGTTGCCCTGACACCGTACAACCTGATGTTTGCGCTCTTCGGCGCTTTCGTGGGCACCCTGATTGGTTGTTTGCCTGGCCTGGGGCCGGCAAACGGTGTGGCGATCCTCATCCCGTTGGCGTTTACCCTTGGCTTGCCGCCGGAAACTGCCATGATCCTGCTGACATCGGTTTACGCCGGCGCGATGTATGGCGGCCGTATTTCCTCCATCCTGCTCAACATTCCCGGTGACGAACCGGCGATGATGACCTGCCTGGATGGCTACCCCATGGCCCAAAAGGGGCGGGCGGCCGATGCGCTGGCGATCTCTGCTATTGCGTCCTTTGCCGGTGGGCTGATCGGCACTATAGGGTTGATCATGCTTGCCCCCGTGCTGGCGAGGTTTGCCTTGAGTTTCGGCCCGGCGGAGTATTTCGCGTTGTTCCTGCTGGCCTTCGCCACCCTGGGTGGTATTACCGGCAAGAACCCGATGAAGACGGTGATTGCCGCGACCCTGGGGATCATGATCTCCACTGTGGGCATCGATATCTCCACCGGCACCCAGCGCTACACCTTCGGTGTGCTGGAGCTGTACGAGGGTATTGATTTCATCCTGGCGATTGTTGGCCTTTTCGCCATTTCGGAGTTGTTGTTCTTCGTCGAGTCGCGCATGGGCGGTGGGCGTAAGAAAATGAACGTGGGCAAGCTGACCCTTACCTTCAAGGAGTTGGTCTCCACGGTTCCCACCCAGCTTCGTGGCGGCGTGCTTGGATTCATTTCCGGCGTGCTGCCGGGTGCCGGTGCGTCCCTGGGCAGTTTTATCAGCTACACCCTCGAAAAGAGCGTGATAGGCAAGAAGGGCACGTTCGGCGAGGGCGATATCCGGGGTGTGGTGGCGCCTGAGGCGGGCAACAACGGTGCCTCATCAGGCGCGCTCGTACCCATGTTGACCCTGGGCGTGCCAGGTAGCGGTACCACCGCGGTGCTGTTGGCGATGCTGATTTCATTGAACATCACTCCGGGCCCGCTGATGTTTACCCAGAACGCCGATATTGTCTGGGGCGTCATTGCCGCCCTGCTGATTGGCAATGTGCTGCTGCTGGTGCTTAACATCCCGTTGGTTGGCTTCTTTGTGCGCCTGCTGTCGGTGCCGCCCATGTACTTGCTGCCGATTGTGACCATGGTTGCCTTCGTGGGCATCTATTCCATCAGCAACAGCGCCTTCGACCTGTATTTCATGGTGGCGTTTGGCGTGGCGGGTTATTTCCTGCGCAAACTGGAAATTCCGGTGGTGCCGATTATTCTCGGGCTATTGCTCGGACCGGAGATGGAGAAGAACCTGGGGCATGCCCTGGTGTTGTCAGACGGCGACTGGAGCATTCTGTGGGAAAGCACCCTGGCCAAGAGCTTCTGGCTGGTTGCCGCTCTGAGCCTGGTGTTGCCTTATGTGGTGGGTCCGGTGCTGCGTCGCCGCATGAACGCGGCCATGAAGGAAAGCCCGGCCAGCGACTGATTCGGTTCCCGGTCGCTAACCTCCGCTTTGCCGCACCGGATGATCGGTGCGGCTTTTTTGTGCGCGCTGGTTAGAGATTCGCTTCGGCGTACTCCGCTAGAACAGAGCGCGGGACGCCCTGCAGGTGAATGTGCCCGCCATGGCGGAAGCTCTTGAAGCGCTCGGTCATGTAGGTCAGGCCTGAGCTCAGGGCGCTCAGATAAGGGGTGTCGATCTGAGCCAGGTTACCCAGGCAGATCACTTTGGAGCCGTTGCCGGCACGGGTGATGATGGTCTTGATCTGATGCGGTGTCAGGTTCTGGGATTCGTCGATGATGATCAGGCTGTGTTGGAAGCTGCGGCCACGAATGTAGTTCATCGACTTGAAGTGCAGTGGCACCTTGCTGAGGATGTAGTCCACGCTGGCGGTCATATTTTCATCGTCTTCGTGGAGAGCTTCGAGGTTGTCCACGATGGCCCCCAGCCAGGGCTCCATTTTCTCCGCTTCGGTGCCGGGGAGGAAGCCAATGTCCTCGTCCAGACCCTGAGTGCTACGGGTGGCGATGATGCGTTTGTACAGCTTGCTGGCAACCGTCATTTCGATACAGGCCGCGAGGGCGAGGATGGTTTTACCGGAGCCGGCGGAACCGGTCAGGTTTACCAGGTGGATATCGGGGTCCAGCAGCAGGTTCAGGGCAATGGCCTGGTATATATCCCGCGGTACCAGGCCCCAGACTTCCTCGTGCATCAGATCGTGCTGGTGCAGATCCCGAATGACAATCTGGTCTTCGCCCACATCAGACACCTTGCCAACGAATCCCTGTTCATCAATAACGAACTCGTTGATGGTCAGCCTGGCCAGGTCGCCCTCACGACGAAGGATGTGTTCGGTAATACCCTCCCGCTGGATGGTTTCGACTTTCTCGATGGTGTCCCAGAACGAGTTCGGGAATTCTTTGTACCCTTTCGGCAGCAGGTCAATATCGTCCAGCAGCATGTCGTTGTGATAGTCCTGGGCCTCCACGCCGAAGCCCCGGGCTTTCAATCGCATGTTGATGTCCTTGCTGACAAGGATGATGTCGCGCGATGTGTGGCGGGTTTGCAGGGCCGCCAGGGTATTGATGATCTTGTTGTCGTTCAGGTGCTCGGGCAGGCCATGGTTGCCCTGGTAGTCCGTGCTCATCAGTATCGATAACGCGCCGAGCGGTTCTGCTTTCTTGCCGCGCACGATGGGTACGCCTTTCTCGATTTCTCCTGGGCTGGCGTCACCCAGCAACTTGTCGATGTTGCGGATGGCCTGTCGGCAATCGGCAGCAACGGCCTGTTTGCCGGATTTGAGACTGTCGAGTTCTTCGAGGACCGTCATCGGAATGATGACGTCGTGTTCTTCAAAGTTCAGGAGGGCGTTCGGGTCGTGGATGAGGACGTTGGTGTCGAGGACATACATCTTTCTGCGAGCCTGCGATGCTCTTGGCATAGGGTGTGATACCTCTCTGGTCAGCCGTTCCCGGCACAGCGGTTGGTGAGCTCCTGGTCGGAGATCAGTTTGAGCATGTCATACGTGGTCACAATACCGGTGATCTTTTCGTCTTTGGTGATGAAAATCCGGTGCAGGTGTTCACGCATCATAATATCGGCAATGTCGCGCACAGGCGTTTGCTCGTCAACCGATAAAACGATAGGGGTCATGATGTCACGCACTTCCACCGGCACCTTGCCCATCTCCTCAAAAATGGCCATGCGCAGGCGCCGGGCTTCGTGTTCTTCTTCCGGGGTCATGCGCGCATCGGACTCGGAACGGCTGGCGTTCCAGCGGAATTCGGTGATGTCCTTCAGGGTGGCAATGCCGACAATCTCGCCCGTTTCGTCGGTAACCGGGCTGCCGGTGATTTCGTTGTCAGTGAGGAACCTGGCCAGACGGTCCATCGTCCAGGATTGGGGTACGGCCTTGATGCTCGGGGTCATGATCTCGTAGGCGAGAACGGTCATTGACGAATCGGCTCCGTTAGCAGGTCCTTTGTAAAAGAGCTTAGCTGTTGCTGATGTTCTAGTCATCCCCTGATTCAGCTTTGGGGGCTACATCTTTCAGTTGGCCCTGCGAGTCATAGATCAGTTCGTAGTTCTGGTAACGGTCCCACTGGGCAACCCGTTCCAACTGCTCCATGGAACGGATAGGAATGTCCACCAGCAGGGTGTTGACCAGCCAGCCGGGTATCGAACCGTTTGGCTCGGTGTGTTGAACCCAGATCATCCGGGTCTGGCCGTCTTCGGGAATAAAGCGGTAAAGGGTGTCGGACTTGTCGACACGGATGTAGTCATCTTCCTCGGCCCGTTGATCGGGAATGGCGTTGAGGTCCATCACGATTTCGCCGTCGACCTGTTGGCCCCGGGTGCGAATCCGTAGTACGTAATCCCGGTCGGTGACCGGCCAGGGCATATCGTTGACCGAGTAGGCGTAGCGCTCATCAAAGTCACCCGAGCCGAAGGCATAGGATTCCGAGCAGTTATGAACCCACTGAACACAGGATTTGGGATTGATCATAACCGCCATCAGATTCTCGATCGGCACATCAAGCACAGCCACAGCCTTGAAGGCCTGGAAGCTGGAGTTCGGCTGATCAGTGGTATAGACCCGGATACGATCGGTTTCCTTGCGAAGGCTCCAGTTTTCTGAGTCTTCGGCTGGCAGCCCGGCGAAGGTCAAACCTGAGGCCTGCAGGAAAACCGTGGTGGCTGCGAGCCAGATGACGCGTCGATTGGCCGGGCGTTGGTTGCCACGGGCTCTCAGGTTTTGCATGAGGTACACTTCCTTGAACATGGTCGGGCGAGTCTAGCACGACTGATCTGGTGCCAACCTGCTACGATCGGGGGTTTGTGAACTGGGTAACTGACTGAATTCCTGACGTTAACATTTGGCCCGAATTGACGATGAAAAAACCGAACAAGCGACTGATCGATGACCGAGGGCGGATTCCCTACGGCGTATTGGACACACCAGTGGATGTCATCAACTACCGGGACTTTGACCTCCGTACGGTGATGGATAAACCGCGCTCGGCCCTGGCCCGTAAAACCCGTTTTAACCAGTTCCAGTTCGTCAGTGCGATGGCGCCGGGTTGGGTGTTCGGGCTGGCGGTAGTGGATCTGAAACTGGTCAGTACGGCGTTTTTCTATCTTTATGATTTCAAGACCGGGCAGATGCTGGAGCAGTCCCTGACGCAGCCATTGGCGAAGGGAACTCACATTGAGCCAAGGCCTGAAACCGGGGTGACGGAGTTTCGTAAAGGGAAAACATGCGTTCGTATTACGTCGGACGGCCACTCGCGTGGTGTGTTGGTTTCCGGCCCCGGTGACCTCCGGATAGCCCTGAATATAGAAGGGGACACCCGCCCTCTGCGACTGGTGTGCCCAGCCGGTTACAGCGGTTGGGTGTTTACCCGTAAATCAGCGGGTCTGCCGGTGTCCGGAGACATTCGGTGGCAGGGACAGAGCTGGCAATGCGACTCGCTGTCACGCGCAGCCGTTGATTGGAGTTGCGGCTTTATGAGGCGCGAAACCGCCTGGAACTGGGCGAGTGTGGCAGGGGTGCTGGCAGATGGTCGTGCCGTTGGTCTCAATCTGGCGGCGGGCGTGAATGAAACCGGTATGACGGAAAATGCGCTCTGGCTGGAAGGGCGCTGTATCAAGCTCGGGCAGGCCCGTTTCGTGTTTGATCGCTACAATGAAACCGCACCCTGGCAGGTCACCACGGACGATGGCAGGATCGATCTCTGGTTTGAGCCATCGGGGGTTCGGCGGGAGCGACTCAATGCATGGCTGATTGCCTCCAATTTCCGCCAGTACATTGGTGCCTTTTCCGGCACAGTGCGCGATGAGGCGGGCAACTCAGTCCCCGTAGACGGGCTACGGGGACTGATGGAGGATCACTTCGCACGCTGGTAGTGGCGCGGTCAGTGTTCCGGCAGGGTAACGTTCAGTTCCAGTACCGAACAGCTGTCGTTGCGGTCAACTTCCACCTGGACCTGGTCATCGCTGATCTGAACGTACTTGCGGATGACCGCAAGCAGCTCTTTCTGCAATTCTGGCAGGTAGTCAGGTTGGTCGCGCTGGCCCCGTTCGTGGGCAACAATGATCTGTAGGCGTTCCTTGGCAACGCTGGCGGACCGGTTGTTTTTCTTGCTCTTGAAATAATCCAGGAAACTCATCCGTCAGCCCCCCTTGAACATCCGTGAGAAGAAACCTTTTTTCTGGGACGTCATGAAGCGATGTTCTCGCTCCTCACCCAGAAGGCGGGCCACGGCATCATCATAGGCCTGTCCGGCATCGCTGTCTTCCTCAAGAATGACCGGAACGCCCTGGTTGGAGGCATTCAGTACCACCTGGGACTCCGGAATCACGCCCAGCAGGGGGATGGCGAGAATTTCCTCCACATCGGCCACGGAAAGCATTTCGCCCTTTTCCACCCGATCCGGGTTGTAGCGGGATAGCAGCAGGTGTTCCTTTACGGGGTCCTGCCCCATCTCGGCTCTCCGCGACTTGCTCTGCAGGATGCCGAGAATACGGTCTGAATCCCGCACCGAGGACACTTCCGGGTTGGTAACAACTACCGCCTCATCGGCATAGTAGAGCGCCATCAGGGCGCCATGCTCAATGCCGGCGGGAGAATCACAGACAATGTAGTCAAACCGCTCGGACAGCTCGTTGATCACCTTCTCAACGCCATCTTTGGTCAGGGCTTCCTTTTCCCGGGTCTGGGAGGCCGGCAGGATATACAGGGTGTCGACCCGTTTGTCCCGGATCAGAGCCTGGTTGAGAGTGGCTTCGCCCTGGATCACATTCACGAAGTCGTACACCACCCTGCGTTCGCAGTTCATGATGAGATCCAGGTTGCGCAGGCCCACGTCGAAATCGATCACCACGGTTTTGTGGCCTCGCTTCGCCAGGCCGGTGCTGATAGAGGCGCTGGTTGTGGTTTTACCTACGCCACCTTTTCCTGAGGTAACGACAATGATTCTAGCCAAGGTTGCATTCCTGTTTTGCGGTGGATTCGTCGTTTTTCCCGCCCGTGCGGGTAGTTACGTTCTTTTCAGGCCTTCTCCAGTGGCGTTACCACCAGCAGGTCATCCCTGAGCTGGATCTGTACGGCGGTTTTCCAGCCGTTGTCCTGAAGATCTTCGGAGATTTTATAGTGTCCGGCGATGGACACAAGCTCTGCTTCAAGAGACTGGCAGAATACCCGTGCATGTTCCGCGCCGTGAATACCCGCGAGGGCCCGCCCGCGCAATGGTCCGTACACATGAACGTTGCCGGCCGCAAGCACTTCGGCGCCGGCTTGAACCGGCGCAAGGATGATCAGGTCGCCCTCGGGTGCGTAAACCTGCTGGCCCGAACGGACTGGCTGATTGATGATTTTCGCGGGCGCTGGCTCACCCGGATTCTCGACCCTGGCGGGAGTCGGGTTTTCGGTCGGTTCAGTGGCGGCCGATTCCGTGGCCGGCGCGGTATCGATGTCCCGGTCGCGCTGGTTGCCACCGGGAAGCAGCGCCAATGACGCACCGCGGGCGAGGCGGCGCTGATCATCGTTGCCACCGCGTACGCCGATGACATGGATGTTGTGGCGGCGGCAGGCGCCGATGATCTTGAAAAAATCCAGTTCGCTGCTCAGCCCCTCATACTTTTCCAGGCTGATGATCAGGGGGATGTCCTTGAAGAATCCGGGTGCCTGGCTGATTTTGTCTCTGAGCGTGCTTTCGAAGTCGTCATTGTCAAAAAAATACAGCTCCAGTGCGGTCATGGAAACGTTCGCACTCTTCAGTTGGAAGCACTGCTTTACCCCGGATACGGCGGTCTCGCTCATGGATGGGTCTCTTCCGTGGTGTCGTCCTGAGTAGTGCCCGGGCGTTTGCGAAGCGCCGGGCCGTCAAAGCGGATACCGGACCAGCCGGTGCCCATGAACTGGCGGATATTGCCATGGCTTTCACCTGCCGGTTCGTCCAGCACTTGCTGGTAGTGCTGGGCAAACAGACGCAACGTGTCGGATTCGGTCAGGTTGCAGTATTGGGCCAGGGAAAATACCCGGCATGAACCGGCGTTCTCGCCGGTGCCATTGTACAGCGGTCCGTTGTGAAACCCGGTGGGCTGATAGTCGAAGAATCGGTCAATCAGCGCCAGGGTATCGTCAAAGTCGCCATGGCCGGCCTCAACCGATGCCAGGTGGATACGAACCGCGTCATTGACGTTCATGCCTTGTGGTCCTGTTTGGGCCCTTGCTGATAGCGGGCTTTCCACTCTTCATAAGGCATGCCATAGATGATCTCCCGGGCGTCCGGGTCAGACAGCTCGAAGCCTCTCTCGGCGGCTTCGGCGCGATACCATTTGGAGAGGCAATTGCGACAGAACCCTGCCAGGTTCATAAGGTCAATATTCTGGACCTCGGTGTGCTCGCGCAGATGGTTGACCAGCTTTCGAAACGCGGCGGCTTCGATTTCCGTCTGCGATTGTTCTGGGATCGGGTTTGTCATGATTGCTCACACCTGTCTCTGTCGTCGTTGGGAGTTGCTACTCGGAGCTCCTGACATTCTCAGCATGTTACCGTAAGATACAAGGCTGTACATATGTACAGATAATTTACTTGATTGAAGAGTCATGGCCCAGCGCAAGATTATCCATGTAGATTGCGACTGCTTCTACGCCGCCGTGGAAATGCGGGACGATCCCTCATTAAGGGAAGTTCCGCTGGCCGTGGGTGGCGAAGGTGGCCGCGGAGTGGTTACCACCTGCAACTATAAAGCGAGGGCTTTTGGCGTGCGGTCCGCCATGCCTGGCGGCGAAGCCCGGCGCTTGTGCCCCGGCCTGGTGACCGTGCCGCCGGACATGGCCCGCTACCGGGCGGTGTCGAAACAGGTGATGGCCATTCTGAGGGAATTGACCGATCTGGTGGAGCCGCTGTCGCTGGACGAAGCCTTCCTGGATGTCAGCGAGGTAACCGAGCATAAGGGCAGTGCCACGTTGATGGCGCAGTACTTGCGCAAACGAGTGAAAGATGAGGTGGGTATCACCATTTCCGCCGGTGTGGCCCCCAACAAGTTCCTGGCGAAGATTGCCAGTGATTGGAAAAAACCTGACGGCCTGTTCGTGATCCGCCCTGAGGACGTCAAGGGTTTCGTTCAGGACCTGAAGGTCGAGAAGCTTTTTGGCGTGGGGCAAGTGACCGCTGGCAAACTTCACACGATGGGCGTTGCCACCTGTGGCGACATTCAGGCGCTACCCGCTGAAGCCCTGCCGGAGAAGTTTGGCAAGCAGGGGTACCGGCTGCGGGAAATGGCGTTCGGCCGTGATGACCGGGATGTGGTGGTGTCGCGCATTGCCAAGTCCGTCAGCGTGGAACGGACCTTTTCCCAGGACCTGCCGGACAAGCGCGCCTGCGAGTCGGTGATGGCCTCGCTGGTGGCCGACCTGAACCTCCGGCTCAGCCGCAAGGCCGGCCGAAAACCCATTCACAAGCTGTTTATCAAGATTCGTTACAGCGACTTTTCCACCCATACCCTGGAGCGTGTGCGCGACCGGATTCAGGAGCCCGAGCTGGAAGACTATCAGCCGCTGCTGGATGAACTGGTGACTGATACGGGTCGCCCGGTGCGCCTGTTGGGGCTGGGCGTGCGCTTTCGCAGTGATGAGTCGCCGGTTATGCAACTGCGGCTATTTGAATAAACCGGTCGTACAGGCCGTTAACCGAAGCCAGGCCCAGGCAACCGCCGATCAAGGCGCCTGCCGCTACATCGCTGGGGTAATGAAGGCCGAGCACGACCCGGGAGGCGGCAACACTCAGGGTGAACGGCAACAACAGCCAGGCCACCTCAGGCGCTGTCATGGCCAGCACCGTATTGAAGCAGACGGCATGTAGGGTGTGGCCGGACGGAAAGCTGTAACGGTCCAGGGGCGGTGTGCCGCAGTTTATCGAAGGAAACGATATAAACGGGCGCTCGCGGATCAGCCAGCGCTTCAGCAGCTTGTAGGTAATGGTGCAGGTCAGGCCGGTAGCCACCATCAGCAGCGCGATGGCGAGCCCGGCCTGAGGCATAAGCACTGGCATCGACAGGATGACCAGATACCATAGCCAACCATCACCCAGCCGGCTGACAACCTTAAAGTACCCCTGAACCGGTCGAAACCGCAGAGAGCGATTGATGGACTGGCAGAGGGCAAATTCCCTCTGATCCACCACGTTAAAGAAGCGAGATGCCTTGCTTGTGGAGGGCATTGTAGCTGTTCCTCAGTGGCTGGTTCAGTATCAGGTGTTCGAACTGCTCAACCTGTGCGGCCCAATTCAGGTCCAGTGCGTCCAGGCGTGCCTGTGCCCGTACCCTGTTCATCAGGGTTGGCTGGTCAGCCAGGCGCAGGGCATGATCGACAAAGCCTTCGTCGTTGCTGAGCTGAGCCTTCATGCCGTTGTCTTCATGGCGGATATGTTCGCTGGCGGCGGCATCGTCAAAAGCAACCACCGCCAGGCCGCTGGCCATGGCTTCAGTAACCACGTTGCCGAAGGTGTCGGTTTTGCTGGGGAACAGGAAGATGTCACCGGAGGCATAGTGCCGGGCCAGATCTTCGCCACGGCGGGTTCCTGCAAAAATGTAATCCGGATGGCGTTCGGCAAGGCGCTTGCGCATCGGCCCATCACCTACGAGTATGAATTTCGCGCAGGGGTGCAGCCCGCGGATACGCTCAAAGCATGACACCGCCATCTGAAGGTTTTTTTCCGGAGCGAGGCGACCAACATAGAGTACCGCGCGGTCGTTGGCTTGCAGTCCCCATTGTTGCCGGAGCACCGTGTCCCGTTTGTGGGGCGAAAAACGGGTGCAGTCAACGCCGCGACTCCAGACCGATGTCGGTTGAATGCCCATGTCATGGGTGGTTTGTGCGATTTTCCGGGTGGGGACCAGTGTTATGGCCGTCCTGTTATGAAACCAACGGCCGTAGCTGCACAACAGTTTTTCCAGGAACCCGGCACCGTAGTAGCGACTGTAGGCATGGAAGTTGGTGTGAAAGCCGGAACTGACCGGGATGCCGGCCCGTCTGGCGGCCGCAACGGCCGCTACGCCGAGGGGGCCTTGAGTGGCAACGTAAATGGCATCCGGGCGTTGATGCTTCCAGAGTGAGGCCAGGAAGCCCGGCCGGGTCATTCCGAACCTCAGGTCACTGTAACCCGGTAGCGGCAGGCCGGTCACAACTTGCTCGTCGGAAAACAGGCATTCCCCGGCACCATCGAATCGTCCTTTCGATTCATGGCGCTGGCGTGGACGGATGACCGTCACCTTGTGGCCACGTTGCATCAGGCCCAGGCATAGGTGCCTGAGGGTGTTCGCCACGCCATTGATTTCCGGAGGAAAGGTCTCCGAAACAATGGTAATGTGGTGCTTGCGCCCTGAAGCCTGGGTGACTCTCATCGCGGTGTTACCTGTGGTTTCCTCTTTCATGCCTCCACTATGGAAACCTGGCATGACAGTTCCGGGACAATCCCGTGACAATCCCTTTACCTTTTTCACCAATCAGATTCGGGAGTACGCATGAAAACCCGCAAGCTCGGCAGGACCGACATTGATGTAAGCGAGATTTGCCTGGGCACCATGACCTGGGGCGAGCAAAATACCGAACAGCAAGCGTTTGAGCAGCTGGACCTGGCCACCTCCGAGGGCATTAATTTCATCGATGCCGCGGAGATGTACCCGGTGCCCCCGCGGGCTGAAACCCAGGGCCTCACGGAAAGCTATCTGGGCAACTGGCTGGCGAAGCGGGGCCGTCGCGACGATCTGGTGATTGCTTCCAAAGTGGCGGGGCCGGGTAATGGACTGGGTTACCTCCGGGATGGCCCGCGCCTGACCCGGGACCATATTCGTCAGGCCTGTGAAGACAGCCTGCGCCGGCTCAAGACCGATTATATCGACCTCTATCAGGTGCACTGGCCGGATCGTAACGCCAATTTCTTTGGCAAGCTGGGGTACCGGCACAGTGTGGACGAGCAGGCGACCCCCATTGAAGAGACACTGGGCACACTGGCGGAGCTGGTCAAGGAAGGCAAAGTCCGCCACGTAGGAATCTCCAACGAAACCCCATGGGGAACGAACGAATACCTCAGGCTGGCCCGGGAGCATGACTGGCCCAGGGTGGTCAGCGTCCAGAACCCCTATAACCTGCTCAACCGCACGTTTGAGGTGGGAATGGCGGAAATTGCCTGCCGTGAACAGGTTGGTCTGCTCGCGTACTCCCCGCTGGCCTTCGGCATGCTCTCTGGCAAATATCTCGATGGCAAGCGCCCGGAAGGCGCCAGGATGACCTTGTTTGAGCGCTTCACCCGTTACACCAGCGGTCGTGGTGCCGAGGCGACCCGAGCCTACGTAGACCTGGCGGCCAGCCACGGGCTGTCACCGGTACAGATGGCGCTGGCGTACGTGACCAGCCGTGATTTCGTTACCAGCAACATTATTGGGGCCACGACGCTTGAGCAGCTTCGTGAAAACCTGGGGTCAGCGTCGGTGTCCCTGAGCGAAGAGGTGCTTGGGGAGATAGAGAACCTTAACCAGGTGTACACCTACCCCTGCCCTTAATCCTGCAAGCGTTACGGTTTTTTAACAACTCCCATCGTGAAGCAGCCACTCTGACCGTTACAGGCGGCAGAGTGGGGTGCTTACAGTTTGCAACAAAAATTGCTGTTTTCTTGACAAAAATGCGGTGATCCTGTGACAAAAAAGCGGCGCTTTTGTGTGCAAAATCACATCTTTCTGACCTTTAATCATTAGACTTAAGCATTACATGACAGTAGAATTCCGCTTCGATTACAGGTCGCCAGAATTATTATGATTATCCGTATCTTCGTCGCACTACTTGCACTCAACATGATCGCCTTCGTCGTTCGCGCCGAAGCGAGCGAACGTGTGTTTGCAGACGAAGTTCCGGCCGAGAATGTGTATCAGCTTCAGGAAGAGATGTCGGGTGACTTCGAGCGTGAAGAATCCGACATGTATGCGACCATTGGTTCTCGCCTGCTGAGCCTCAGTCTCAGCGGCTCAGATTCGGGAAAGAAGTCCTACGCGTCTGATCGTGCCAAGCCGGACCACGGTATTGCATTGCTTGAAGAGGGCGCCTGCCTCAACCTTCGCTGGAATTTCTGAACTCCCGCCGACGTTTTCTCCTTCTGAACCCTGACTGACCTCCCACGAATCCTCGCCACCGCTTATCTGTCTCAGTGCATTGCCTGTCGCAATGGCACATGTGATTATCCATATCGGTAAGCATTCTGACGGCAACTAAGGGAGTAACACTATGGCCGCGATGGTGGAGGAACAACCGGTAACGCTCGCAGACAGCAGCGCCTGTGTAGACGAGCTGATTCGCCGGGTGGGTAAGCGCATCACACTCGGCCTGCCACTGGGGCTTGGTAAACCCATACGTTTTGCCAATGCTCTCTACCAGCGTGCCAAGGACGATCCGTCCATAGAGCTTCACATTGTCACGGCGCTATCCCTGACCGCGCCCGGTGGCAGTTCATCGCTGGAAAAGCGTTTCATGGGCCCGTTCGCCGAGCGCCTGTACGGGCGGATTCCGGAACTTGATTACGCACGGGACGTGATTGGTCAGCGTTTGCCCGAGAACGTGCGGGTATCCGAGTTCTTCTTCAAGGCCGGGTCCTTCCTGAATAACAAGGACCAACAGCGCAACTATGTCTGTACCAACTACACCCATGCAGTGCGCGACCTTATGGCGCTCGGTGTCAATGTCGTCGGCCAGATGGTGGCTCCGGCGACCGAGCCGGATCAGGAAGGCTACGTTAGCCTGAGCTGCAACCCGGATCTGAGTCTGGACCTGCTGCCCCTGTTACGGGCGCGGGAAGCGGCCGGAACCCCCGTGGCGTTGGTGGCAGAGACCAACAGCCATTTGCCCTTTCTCGGCAATGACGCCGCCGTCGAGACGGGCCAGTTTGATATCGTCCTGGAGCATGCCGCCTCCGACTACCCCCTGTTTTCGGCACCACAAATGTCGGTCAGCCCGGAGGATCACCTTATCGGGTTCTACGCCAGTGCGTTGCTCCGGGATGGAGGGACCCTGCAGGTGGGGATTGGCTCGCTGGGCGCGGCGTTGGTTCACAGCGCGATTCTGCGGCATCGTCACAACGAGCATTGGACGCAGGTGTTTGATCACCTGAAGGTGGCAGACCGCTTCCCGGTGGTTTCCGAGTGCGGTGGCACGGATGTCTTCGAGGAGGGACTCTACGGCTGCAGTGAAATGATGGTGGATGGTTTTATTTACCTCATGGAGGCGGGTGTCCTGACCCGCGAGGTGTTTGATCATGCCGGACTGCAAACATTGATAAACCGGGGCGAACTTACTCACAGTGTTTCTCTCGACACCCTGGATGTCCTGCGGCGGGAACAGTTGATCGACTCGCCGTTACGGGCCAGGGACGTGCAGTGGCTGTGTCGTTACGGCATCCTTAATCCGGAGGTCGAGTTCAAAGGCGGGCGGTTGCGTGTGGGCGAGCAATCCCTGGATCCGGATCTCGACAGTGAGGAGGCGAGAAGCGCCATTGAGTCGTTGGCCCTGGGAAAGTCACTGACCGGAGGGATTGTGGTGCATGGTGGCTTCTTCGTCGGCCCCGAAGCCTTCTATCAGCGGTTGCGGGACCTGGCGCCGCGCGACCGCCAACGCATCTGCATGACCAGCGTCAACTACATCAACCACTTATATGACCACGCGTTCGGCAACCAGCGTCTGAAAGCTGCACAGAGGGTGCATGGCCGGTTTATCAACTCGGCGATGATGCATACGCTAAGCGGTGCGGCCGTGTCCGACGGGCTGGAAGACGGCCGTGTGGTTAGCGGTGTTGGCGGCCAGTACAATTTTGTCGCCATGGCCCACGAGCTGCCGGGCGCGCGGTCTATCCTGACCCTGCGCAGCACCCGTAAGTCCGGTGAGGAAACACTGTCCAACATTGTCTTCAGTTACGGGCACTGCACCATTCCCCGTCATCTTCGCGACATAGTCATCACCGAGTACGGTATTGCGGATCTGAGGGGTCAGTCCGACGAGCAGGTATACCTGCAACTGATCCGCATTGCAGATTCCCGTTTCCAGGCCGATTTGCTGAAGCAGGCCCAGAAAGCGGGAAAAGTGGATGCTTCGTTTCGTCTGCCTGAGCACTGGTGCAATAACACGCCGGAGGCGGTTGGAGAGGCTGTAAAGATCGCCGGAGACACGGATATGTTTCCAGCATTCCCGTTCGGGCGGGACTTTACCGATGAAGAACTCCGGCTGGGCAAGGCTTTACAAACTCTGAAGGCCGCAACGGCGACTCGTCGTGGTAAACTGTTGACTTTTTGGCGCGCCGTTAAGGCAAACGACGACGACAATCGCTACCAGCCGTTGCTGGAGCGCATGAGCCTGGATAAACCCCGGAGCCTGAAGGCGAGACTGGACCGGCGCCTGGTTATCCATGGCCTGAATCTGACTGATACACCCCCGAATACAGGAAACACAAACGCCTGATGCAAAAACCTGCTGTATTAACCGTCCACTATGTCCTCAAGAACAAGCTCGGTGAGCTGGTTGACACCTCCGAGGGCAGCGAGCCGCTTCATTTCCTGGAAGGCAGCCCGGAAATCATCGAAGGCATCCAGAAAGCGGTGAAAGACCGTAATGTCGGTGATTGCCTGGAAGTGACCGTACCTCCGGCCATGGCGTATGGAGAACATAATCCGGAGCTGATCCGCAAAGTACCCCGTTCCATGTTCGAGAACGTGGAGAACCTGCAGGTAGGGATGAAGTTTCAAACCAATACCGGCGACACGGCCCAGGTGGTACAGGTGGTAAGCATTGATGGCAATCTGGTGCGGGTGGATGCCAACCATCCTCTGGCGGGTTTTACCCTGTACTTTGATCTGGAGATCATCGGTAAGCGTGAAGCCACGGAAGAGGAAATCAACGCCGGCCATCCGCTGAGCTGAATTACAGCTCCGGGCCGGCAACCGCTGTCGGCCCGTCTGATGCCTGGTCTGAAAGGCGTCCCGCCTGAATCTGCCGCAACCCATCGTGTACTGTCTGCCGCAAATCCCGCGTTACATCTGTCAGGTCCGTGCTGTCGTCGATAGTCACCACCGGATGGGCGATAACGCCGACCTCGACCGCCGGCTGGCGCAGCATGCGCATTAAATGATGCTGAAACTCATCGTCACCAATGAACGGCGCCAAATGGTCGGGATGGCCGTTTCTCAAATAACCGATGCTCAGAGGTTGTATGTCCACGCCTGCATCCGCCGCGGCGTGAAGCAGCCGGCTATGGAAGGGCAGGACGGTCACTCCGGCTGTGGTGGTGCCTTCGGGAAACACCAGCACCGATTGCCCGTTCAGAAGGGTGCGGGCAATTTCGTCGCGGGCCTGGCCGGCTTTGCCACTGCCGCGCTGAATGAACAGCGTGCCCGCCTGCGTGGCCAGCCAACCGATCACCGGCCAGCGGCCTACTTCCGCTTTGGACAGGAAGCGCAGGGGCACCTGTCCGCCAAGTACAGGAATGTCCGACCAGGAGATGTGGTTGCTGACATAGAGCACGGGCCTGTTGCTGAAGGTGCCCTGCGTGGACATGCGAAAGCCAAGGCAGCGACTGGCTCCGTTAAAGCAGATGCGGGCGAAGGGCGCGCGGTCGATTTGGCAACGGAACAGGGTCTCAACCAGTAACAGAGTGCCGGCAAGCGTTGCCGTCAGGCCCATGAAGCCGGTAAAGAGTACCAGTCTTGCGGTCAGGCGTATCAGTTCCATAACCAATCCTCGGGTTGCCAGGGTAGTCCCGGTTGTCTACTGGGCCTGTTTGCGCATGAAATGGCGGCTGTAGCGACTGGCCAGGTTGTTGACGTCCAGCACCACCAACAGGTCTGCGCAACGGAAGTCCGGGTCCCAGCAGGGCTCGCCGCAGACGCGGGCGCCGAGGCGCATGTAGGCCTTGATCAGCGCGGGAACGTCCACCGGGCGATCCTCGCTGACAGTGTGGGTCAGGTGCGGCATTGCCCGTAACGGGGTTACCCGGTACTCCTCGCCGGCCAGGAATTCCCGCTGCAGGTATCGGGCTATGCGCCAGGCTTTCAGGCCGCCATCTGACATACCGATACTGGCGCAGCCAATCAGGTAATCCACGTTTCGCGATACCAGGTATTCCGCAACGGATGCCCACAACAGGCTGATGGTCGCACCATTACGATAGTCCGGGTGCACGCAGGTTCTCCCAAGCTCGGCGACAGTCCCGGGGAGTTGGTAAAGGGAAGAGAGTTCGAACTCACCCTCGGAATAGAAGCCTCCGGCTTCCATGGCCTGGCTGTGGTGAAGCACTCGTGTTGTAGCGACCAGTTCACCGGTGTTCTCATCGGTGACAATCAGATGATCGCAGAATCGGTCAAACTCGTCCGCATCAATGCCAGGGACGGTAGCCCCCAGGTCAGAACCATACTCTTCCGAGAAAACCTGATAGCGCAATTTCTGAGCGGATTCAACGAGATCCGGCTGTTGGGTAATGACGGTTTTGAGCTGTCGGGCCGAGCGTGACAGGCGGGCGGTCTGGGCGTTCATGGCAATGTCTCTTTGTTTCCACTTTTCGACAAGGCTATGAATCCCGTGTGACATCGGAATGAACGGGGGATGACGACTTTGTGACAAGTCCCGTTATCGGTGTGGAGGTGTGACCTTTGTCACGGGCTGTAACGAACAGGCGGTTCCATGTATATTTCTGAATAGCATGTATAATTGCTGTTACAGGAGGTAGCCTGTATTGTCAGTTGGGTAGCTGATCTTCTGACAGGCAGCTCTGTTCCGGCCATGTGGGGTGACGTTGGCCGGACGTTTCAGAAACCGGAAAAACAAAATCAGAGATGGATGGCGTGGAACAGACGAACGAAAGTTGGCGGATTCTTATAGTCGAAGATGATGAGAGGCTGGCAGAGCTGACCAGGGAGTACCTGGAGAGTAACGGGTTGACTGTCACCCTCGAAACTCACGGTGGGAACGCGGTGGAGCGCATTCGCAAGGAACAGCCGGACCTGGTCGTGCTTGACCTGATGTTACCGGGTGAGGATGGACTGTCTATCTGCAGGCGTGCGCGGCCTTTTTATCCAGGCCCGATTATCATGCTTACTGCCCGCACGGACGATCTGGACCAAGTGCTCGGCCTGGAAATGGGTGCCGACGATTACATCGGCAAACCGGTTCAGCCAAGGGTGCTGCTGGCGAGAATCCGCGCCTTGCTGAGGCGGGTTACCGAGAATGGTTCGGTGGCTGCGGAAGAGGGTAGCGGTGAAGAACCGGTCAGGCTGCAGTTCAACAACCTGGTGGTGGACAGGTCAATGCGTGAAGCATGGTTGAGCGACGACAGTATCGACCTCACCAGCGCGGAATTCGACCTGCTCTGGCTATTGGCAAGCAATGCTGGCCGAGTGCTCAGTCGGGAGGAAATCTTCACCGCCCTGAGAGGGATCGAATACGATGGCCAGGACCGTTCGATCGATGTCCGGGTTTCGAGGATACGTCCCAAGATTGGCGACGATCCCATCCACCCGAGGCGCATTAAAACCGTACGCAGCAAAGGCTACCTGTTCGTAAAGGAAGCCTGACTGTTCAGTCTCTGGCGCTGGCCCGGCGGGGCCGGCGTTCATTGCCAGGGTTATCGCAATGCCCCTCAAGTTTTTTCTCAAGCTTTACGCCCGGCTGATTGGTCTTACCTTTCTGATTCTCCTGTTTTGTGCCGCATTGTTCCTGGGTGTGAATTCCGTCAGGGAGCAGTACTGGCAGGAGCGTTTTTCAGAGCCCCTGTTGCGTTGGCTTGTCGCGACTCCTCATCCTCAGCAACAGTATCCCTGGCTCAAGTCTTTCTACGATTTCCGGGTGACGCCGCCGGGTAACCTGTCGGTGTCCGATGTCATCATGGAGCGCCTTTCCTATGGCCAGGTAGTGGCGATGGACACCAGTATCGGCCAGCAGGTGATGGTCCGGAACGATAGCGGTGGGATCATCGACCTGCGATTTCGGGATATCTACAGCGATGTTGCCGAGGCAACCGCTCTCATCGCTCGCCTGCATCTTGATGACATGTCTTCGGATGGCAGGGAAGGTGCCATGTCGCAGCTATCCGATACGCTCGGGGTAGAGCTGATGGCGGTTCGGGATCAGGCCGCACTCCCGGATTCCGAGGTTCTCGAACGCGTCTCCGAGCGGGGTATCTCGCTATACCATCATCCCTCCCGGGATCGTGCCCAGGTGTTGATCCGTCTGGAAGATGGCACTCTCGTGGACATGGCTATGCCTGCGCCCTTCAGTCCCTGGGCATGGCCGGTAATGCTGCTATTGCTTGTAGTGGCGGGAAGCGTTCTCGCACTGGCTCTCTATCTGGCGTTAAGGGATGTAGACAGCAATCTCCGGGCCGTGGAGTCGGTGGCAATTCGCATAGCCCGCGGCGAGATGGGGGCGCGGGTGGATGCAGGCGACAGTCGCCTTGTGTCCCGGTTGGCCGCAGCCTTCAACGGTATGGCGGAGCATATTCAGCGGCTGGTAGGGGTTCAGCGGGAAATGATCCACGCGGTTTCCCATGAGCTGAGAACACCGGTTGCCCGTATTCGATTCGGTGTCCAGATGATCGAAAGCGCCAATTCTCCGGAGGCGCTCCAGAAGCAGCTTGATGGCATTGACGGCGACATCCAGGAGCTTGATGAGCTGATCGATGAAATCCTGACCTACGCCCGGTTGGAGCAGGGTGGTCCCGTATTTGCGCTTCAGGAGCGGTCGGTCAGTGATATCGTTCGCCAGGTGGTGAGCGAGCAGCAGATGGTCCGCCCGGATCACACCATCGAGGCAGACATTGACGATGAATCCGAGCGTTGGTCACTGTCTGATGTGGAGCCTCGGTATCTGCACCGGGCGGTTCAGAATCTGGTAGGAAACGCTGCACGCTACGCGGCCGGCCGCGTGAAAGTCCACTGCCAGTTTGATGAGGATAATTGCCGCATTGATGTGGAGGATGACGGCCCTGGTATTCCCGAAGAGGATTGGGAAAAAGTGTTTACTGCATTTGCTCGCCTCGATGACAGCCGTACCCGAACCTCGGGCGGTTATGGCCTTGGCCTCTCCATTGTCAGGAGAATCCTCTACTGGCATGGCGGGCAGGCGTTTGTCAGTCGCAGCGACGAGTTGGGCGGAGCCCGCTTCAGTCTGGTCTGGCCTCGCAAGAAGCCGGTGGAGCACACCCTCTAAGCCGTTTTGTGATGCGCCTCTCAGCCCCTAACCTGATGTAACAAAGGCGCAACACAACCTCAACTGAAGGCTGGGCAATCCGAGCCGATACTAAATGTGTAAGGGATGACTTTTGAGGTTGTAGTTCTTACGAACTTTCCTTGTTTCATTCGTCATTTGAGGGCCGGTTTTCCGGCCCTTTTTTTATGCCCGACTTTACCGTAGCGTTCTTAGCAATCCTTTGAGAAGATTGCAGCATTGACCAGAATAATGCTGAAGCCCCTGAAAGGACGCCCCATGACCCAGCACCTGCTCGCCATCGATCAGGGGACCACCAGTTCCCGCGCGATCATTTTCAATGCCTCCGGCCAAGCCATCGCCACGGCGCAACAGGAATTTCACCAGTACTTTCCGAAAGATGGCCAGGTGGAACATGAGGCCGGCGAAATCTGGCAAAGTACATTGGCGGTGTGCAGGGAGGTTCTCGAGTCGTCAGGGCTGGATGCCTCAACCCTGGCAGGTATCGGCATCACCAATCAGCGGGAAACCACGGTGATCTGGGATCGGAAAACCGGAGAGCCAATTCACCGCGCGATTGTCTGGCAGGATCGACGCACAGCGTCTGTTTGCACCAAACTCAAGTCCGATGGCCATGAAGGTAGGGTGGTGGAACGCACCGGGCTCCTGATCGACCCGTATTTCTCCGCCACCAAGATTGCCTGGATACTCGACCATGTGGACGGTGCCCGTCAGAGGGCGGAAGCTGGCGAGCTTGCCTTCGGTACTGTGGACTGCTGGCTGCTCTGGAATCTGACTGGTGGGCGCTCCCACAAGACCGATGCCACTAACGCCTCGCGCACCGCGTTGTTCAATATTCATAGTCAGCAATGGGACGACGAGTTGTTGACCCTCTTCCGGGTTCCCCGGGCGCTGTTGCCGGAGGTGCTCGATTCTGCCGCGGATTTTGGCACCACCGACAGGCAGTGGCTGGGGGCATCGGTGCAGGTCGCCGGTATCGCGGGCGACCAGCACGCAGCATTGATTGGGCAGGCCTGTTTCGAGCCCGGCATGGCGAAAAGCACCTATGGCACCGGTTGTTTCCTGATGCTGAATACCGGCGAAAAGGCGCTACGCTCCGAAAACCGGTTGCTGACAACCATGGCTTATCGTTTGAATGGCAAACCGTGCTACGCCATGGAAGGCAGCATCTTTGTTGCCGGCGCCGCCATGCAATGGCTCAGGGACGGGTTGAAGCTTATCAGTCACGCCAGCGAATCCTCTGATTACGCCTCGAAAGTGGGGGCGGAAAACCCTGTTTATCTGGTTCCGGCCTTTACCGGTCTGGGTGCGCCACATTGGGATCCTCACGCCCGCGGGGCGATTCTTGGCCTTACCCGGGACACCGGAATCGGCGAGATCGTCACCGCCGGCCTGCAATCCGTCTGCTATCAGACCAAGGACCTGATCCGCGCCATCCAGAACGATGGTGCGTCCCTGCAGGCACTGCGGGTGGATGGTGGCATGGTGGTCAACGACTGGGTGATGCAATTTCTGGCGGATATCCTCAACGTGCCAGTGGACCGCCCCCGCGTGACAGAGACCACGGCTCTGGGGGCGGCCTATCTGGCCGGGCTGCAGACCGGTGTATACCAGGGGCTGGACGAGATAGCACAACTCTGGGAGCGGGAACATCGCTTCGAGGCGGCTATGAAGCCGGCACTGCGGGAGACCCTGTACGCCGGCTGGCTGGATTCCGTGGAGCGGGTTTGTAATAACTGAGGCTCGGGCTCTCAGGTTCTCTCGAAGGCGATCAGATGGTCTGCCTCCACCCGGACTGGCACGTGTTCGCCCAGGTGAAAGTCCAGATGGCTCCGGAACAGGGCCTCGAACTCGGTGTCTTCCGAGCAGCGAAAGCGATAGAGCGTCGACGTCCCGGCAAAGGTCTTTTCCACCACTTTTGGCTTAAGTTCGGAGTTGGCATCGTAGACGATGTCGTCTGGCCGGATCAGCACGTCGACCAGCGTGCCGGGTTGCCAGGTGTAGGCGCGGTTGCCGCGGATGACCCCCAGCTCGGACTCAATCGTGTCCGGCCCCAACGCTTTTCCTGGAACGAAGCCTCCCTGGCCCACGAAACCTGCAACAAAACGGTTGGCGGGTTCGTGGTATAAGTTGTAGGGCACGTCCCATTGCTGTATTCCGCCGTCTTTCAGAACCGCCACCTGATCACACATGGCGAAGGCTTCCTGTTGATCGTGAGTGACCAGGATGGCACTGATGCCCAGTGTCTTGAGGATTTCCCGCACATCCAGGCTGAGTCGGCGGCGCAGATCTGCGTCGAGGTTAGAGAACGGCTCGTCCAGCAGTATCAACGTGGGTTCCGGTGCCAGGGCACGGGCAAGCGCCACCCTTTGTTGCTGCCCACCCGACAGTTCATGGGGGTAGTTGTCGGCAAGATCCTGCAGATGAACCACCTTAAGCAACTCGGTGACTTTCTGATGTTTTTCCTCGCGATCCTCTCTGCGCAAGCCGAAGCCGACGTTTTCGGCAATTGTCAGGTGTGGGAACAGGGCGTAGTCCTGAAACACCATGCCGATTCGGCGCTTCTCAGGGGCGAGAGTGCGACCGGGCAGGCTGATGGAACTGGACTGCAGGCAAATCTCACCGGTATTGATGGGAAGAAATCCTGCCAATGCCCTGAGGATGGTGCTTTTTCCGCAACCGCTGGGGCCCAGCAGGCAGCCGATATCGCCGTGACTGAGGGCAAAGTTGACGTTCCTGACCACTGAGCCATCGCCATACCCGCAGGACAGGTTGTTTACTTCCAGCAGCCAGTCAGCAGGCTGAGCCAGGCTATCGGTCATTCGGTCAGTCCAGTCGATTGAGGATCAGGAATTCCAGCAGCGCTTTCTGGGCGTGCAAGCGGTTTTCGGCTTCGTCCCAGACCACCGAACGCGGGTGTTCCATCATGTCCGCGGATATCTCCTCGCCACGGTGCGCCGGCAGGCAGTGCATGAACAGGGCGTCCTTGTCCGCCAATTTCATCAGCGAGGGATTGATCTGGTAGTTCTGGAAGACTCTCTGACGGGCTTTCTGTTCATCTTCCTGCCCCATGGAGGCCCAGACATCCGTGACCAGGAGATCGGCACCTCTGGCGGCTTCAGCCGGATCATGAACCACAGACACCCGATCCTGATGGGTTTTCAGCAATTCACTGTCAGGTTCGTAACCCTCCGGGCAGGCAACGCGCAGGTTAAAGCCGAACTGCGTTGCTGCATTGATGTAGGACTGGCACATGTTGTTGCCATCGCCAACCCAGGCAACCGTACCGCCACGAATGCTGCCGCGATGTTCCCGGTACGTCTGCATGTCGGCCAGCAGCTGGCAAGGATGGAAATCATCTGTCAGAGCGTTGATGACGGGCACTCTGGAGGCCGCCGCGAATGCGTCGACGGTATCGTGGGAAAACGTCCGGATCATGACAGCGTCCACCATGCTGGAAATCACGATGGCGGAGTCTTCAATGGGTTCTCCTCGTCCGAGCTGGGTATCACGGGGAGAGAGGAACAGAGCAGCGCCACCGAGCTGGGTCATGCCCGCCTCGAAGGATACCCGCGTACGGGTTGACGACTTCTCGAAGATCATTGCCAGGACACGATTCTTCAGGGTTTCGCGCACGACGCCCTGGCGCCAATCGTTGCGGAGTTTAGTGCCGTGGTCGACCAGACTTTCAAGCTCGTCGGAGCTTAAGTCATTGAGTGTGAGAAAATGTCTTGCTGCCATGGAGTGGCCCTTAATTAATCGATAACCCTATCCAAGAAATCCGGATCTATTCGTGGTTACAACCGGCCCGCGGTGGTCATTGTCCTGAAACGGCAATACGCCAGCACGCGGTGAGAGCCGCACTGGCGGGAAATACGGAAACGGAGGTTGCCTGAAAGGCAGGGGCTCAAGTCTAGCCCGTCAGGGGGCTGAAGACAACGCCAGGGCATATGCAGGTGTCAGGCGGTGTTTGGTGAGCGTCACGGGACGTGTACAATAGTGTCAGGCATGTCGCAACCGGGCGACCCCGTTTCCAATGAGAGGTGAGAGTTCATGGACATCAACGAAACCATCAAGAGCCAGCTTGAGGAAAACGCCATTATCCTCTATATGAAAGGCACTCCACAGGCTCCGCAGTGCGGTTTCTCAGCGAAGACCGTCCAGGCGCTGATGGCATGCGGCGAGCGGTTCGCCTTTGTAAATATTCTTGATAACCAGGAATTGCGTGAAGGCCTCAAGGTCTATTCAAGCTGGCCCACCTACCCGCAGCTCTATATCAATGGTGAGCTGGTAGGCGGCTGCGACATTATTCTCGAAATGTCGGAAAGTGGTGAGCTGGCCGAGCAGGTCAAAGCCGCTGCGAAACAGGCAGAAGCCTGAGTTAACCGTGTTTAAAGTCGTTCCGGGGCGAAAATGAGTTCGACCCGGAATTGCTTCCTTCCTGAGTATTCTTCCGGTGGTTTTGGATAAGGGCTGGCTAGCAGGGCAGCCTGATAAATCGCTCGGTCTATGTCGTTGAACCCCGTCGATTTGGTGACCTTGGCACCAGTAAGTGCTCCGCTTGGGAGTAGTTTCAGCTCAAGTTGACTGCTCACCGGCTCGGTGACACTGCGGCTGGAAGGAACCGGTCGTTTGCCGAGTTCCTTACCAATGTGTACGGCCAGGCTTGCCGTATAGGGATCCACATCTCGTGGCGACGATGTTATCCGAGTGACCTTTTCCGGCGTGTCCTCCACCGGTTGCTCCGGGTTGCCTGCGGCAGTAGCGGCCGAGTCCTGCGAGGGCGTTGTCCGTGCTGGAGATTGGGGCTCCACCACGGGTGTTTGTGGTGATGGCGCCGAACGCGCAGTTGGTTCTTTGTGCCGGGGATGACTGGTGTCGACTTGCGGCGATTCCACAGCAACGGGGTCACGCTGGTCGCTGGTGGACGTTGGTTCAGTTGTGATCGTGTTACGGTCCGGAGCTGTCGCGCGAGTCGACGATGTCGCGCTGGCGGCGGATTCCGGCAAGGGAATACTGCCAGGACTGACCAGTTCCACTTTCACCGTCTGGCGATGGCTTTCCGCGCTTGGAGCCGTATAGGGAAGGGTGGCCATTATCAGGGTATGAAGCAGTAAGGCAACCGATATCGCCAGGGTGATCCGGTATTTGTCCGGGAGGCCGGTAACACTGCCATACTCCAGCATTGTTGCTCAGACGCTCCCAGTGCTTTTAACCTGCCTTGCTCCGCAAGCTGCCCACGACTGCGTCCAGCGCCCGGTCAATCAGCGCTCCCTGCTCAAGGACGGTCAGACGGCCGCGCCGCATCTCATGGGCCAGGTCGGTGCGGGTTTTCTCGATCACCTTGAGCCCCATGCGATTTACGAAAACAAAGCAGTCTGCTTCCTCAATGATGGCGGACAGTTTGCAGCGGAAGCTGGCCCCGTTGACCAGGTTGAACTCCACCCAATTGCCGATTTCAATAGCATCGATCTGTGCCACATATTCGGCGATGGCGGCGTCCTCAAGCTCCTGTTGGCGCTCAATGGCAGTCTGATGAGCCGTGGGGATGTCTTCTTCGGGTTCCGGTTCGGGAGAGTCCTCCATGGCCTCGGCCAGCGCGTTGGCCCGAAAAGCTTCCGTTAACTCGTGCTTGAGGTCCGCCATCATCTCATCCAGCTTGGATGAGTTGTAGGAAACCTCTTCAAGCCCGGCCCGGAGTGACTTCAGCAAGCCGGGAACCACGCGAACCCACTGATCCCGCTCTTCATCTTCCTGATGCGGATGCAGGCACCAAATGAGGTCATCCACCACGCGGACAGTCTGTAGCCAGCGGTGTTCCACGTCGTCCCTCAGGTAAGCCAGGAACATCACTCGGCTCCAGCCGTTGATCAGGATGTTCCGCACTGGCTCCTGAAGCTTGTATCGCGCCAGTTTTTTCTGCAGCAACTGATCGACGGTTTCCTGAGCTTTCTGCGATTTGATACGTCCGCGCTCGGATTCCCGGGTGCGCTGCTCCACCAGGGAGGACTTGCGGTTTTCCCTTGCCAGGAACTGTTCGAACTCCTCGCCCAGGGTTTCAAAGAGTGTTACGTCACCATCGAATTCGTTCAGTATGCGAACGACAATGGCGTGGATCTGCTCGTACAGCTTGTCGCGGGTTTTCTCGTCACTCTCGCTCCAGCCAATGCCGGCCCGTGCCAGGGAGTTCAGCAGGCGGCGGGCTGGGTGAGTTGCTTTACTGAAGAATGACTTGTCCTTGATCACCACCTTGAGGATGGGGATCTGTAATCGGCTGATCAGGACCTGCACGGGGGCCGAGAGGTTGTAATCGTCGAGAATGAATTCAAACAACATGGACACGAGGTTGATCAGGTCCTCGTCCATTTCCGCCAACGCCGGCTTTTTGCCATCGCTGGTCGTTCCGGCCTGTGCCAGCAACTGTTGGACAACCTGATGGAGGTCAACCATCACCGGCTCGCCGGCACTCAGGTTGCCGCTAATCTGTTCGCCAGGGGGGTGTTGGGGAAGTGAGCCGAGCAGACTTGCCAGTTCCGCTCCCCCAACGACATGAATATTGGGGTCGGATGCCCGCGGCGGAATGCCTGCGTTGGCGCGCTGGAGCGCCAGCATCTGCCGGATCTGGTCGAACATGGCGCCTTCATGGTGCCCTTGCTGACTTTCCGCAGCAGCGGGTTCCGTCATCGCGCTGGCGTTCCCACCTGTTTCGTCAGCGTGAGTGCCGGATGCTGTCTTGCTCTGCTGTTTACCAGCCTTGCCGTGGTAGCGGAAATTCGGAATCACGCCGGCCTGGATGAGGATTCGGTTGGCTTCGTCCAGCAACATGCCAAGGTTGGAAACAACGTAACGATCAAATTGCTTGAGCAGAATCAGGCGTTCGCGTATCTGGATTTCCAGCGCCTGGATGGCTTCCACAAAGGCGCTGCAGAGATGTTCTGGCGCCATGGGGTTAACCGGCGCTTCGTCACTGGCGCCCGGATAAACCACGCTGAAGCGTGTCTGCAGTTGTAACAGGGGACCCTGAAAGTGGACCTTGGACTTGGTGATCATGGCATTGAGGGCAACCTGTTCTTCCAGGTCGTCGTCGCCTACCAGCGACAGGCTGTCTGAGCTGGTCTGGCTGGCTAGACTTTCGTCGGCTGCCACGCTGCCGCTTTGAGGCGGATTGGCGAACAGTTGTGCTACCGCATTCTGGAAGTGACGCTCTACACCCTTCCGCTTGATACGGATTTCGCGCATGGCCTCGAAATAGCGGTTCTGCTCGTTGTTGCTTCTGGCGTTGTTTGCCAGCTCGAACAGCGAGTCATCAACTGCATCAAATGCACCCTGCAACAAATCCCCCAGTCCAGCAACGACAGTGTCGCGGATGCGAACCACCTGCGCAGGTACGGGATTTGAGCTCCCTGCCTCCCGGTGCTCGCGGAGATAATGTATGCCGGACTGCTTATTCATGGCCGACTCCTGTGTACGCCTCAACCGGATACATGACCGAGCTTACAGCTGTATTTTTTCTTTATACGTTAAATCTACCGCATTTTAACACACGGTAACATGACCAAACGCTAACAAAACCCACTAATGTTCCAAAGCACCCTAAGGAACGGCGGATCATATGCCTTACGGCATGTTGTTATTATTTTTTGCGTGACTCCAGTCTTGGGTGGAACCGCATTTCGGTCAAGAAAAATATTAAAATTTGATCTTTCTAAATAGTCAGGTGTTATAGCCAGATGATCTAGCCCATAGCGCGCTTTTTCTTCTTTTTGGGGTGAACGATCGCAGCCTTGACCACATTGTCCTTGATTTGGAGCACCTCAACGCGGTGCCCGCCCACCTTCAGGCACACGTTGGTGTCCGGGATGTTTTCCAGGGTTTCGGTGATGAGGCCGTTGAGTGTTTTGGGACCATCAATAGGTAGCTTCCAGCCAAGGGTTTTGTTGATGGTTCGCACAGCGGACGTACCATCGATGATGTATGTGCCGTCGTCCTGGGGAATGATGTCGGGGCTGGTGGCGGCGTAATCGGTGGTGAATTCGCCAACGATCTCCTCAAGAATGTCTTCCAGTGTCGCCAGGCCGAGTACTTCTCCGTACTCGTCAACAACGATGCCGAAGCGTCGTTTCTCCTTCTGAAAGTTGATCAGTTGGGTGTTGAGGGGTGTGCTTTCCGGAATGAAATAGGGCTCACGGCACAGCTGCATCAGCATGGCCTTGTTGATTTCATCGTGAAGCAGGAGTTTTGAGGCGTTGCGCAGGTGAAGCACGCCCTGAATGTTGTTGATGTCCCCCTTGAACACCGGCAAGCGAGTGTGCTGACTGCTTCTTAGTTGGCGCAGGATGGTGTCCAGGTCATCATCCAGATCGATGCCGACCACCTCGTTGCGTGGCACCATGATGTCGTTCACGGTCACTTTCTCAAGGTCGAGGATGCTAACCAGCATGTCCTTGTGTTTGGCTGGGATCAGTGCGCCCGCCTCATTTACAAGGGTTCTCAGTTCTTCGCGGCTGAGGTGCTCGTTGGCGGCATCGTCGGCGGACACGCCGATGATCTTCAGGATGGCGCCTGTAAACAGATTAACCGCCCAAACCACGGGATAGAGTAATTTGAGCAGCGGTCCCAGTACGTGGCTGGCTGGAAAGGCAATCTTTTCGGGAAACAGTGCAGCAAGGGTTTTGGGGGTGACTTCCGCAAAAATCAGGATAACGATGGTCAGCAGAACGGTGGCAATGGCAATCCCGGCGTCGCCCCAAATGCGGATGGCGATCACCGTGGCGATGGCTGAGGCAAAGATGTTGACGAAGTTGTTGCCGATCAGGATGACGCCGATCAGCTGGTCGGTGCGATTGAGGAGAGACTGGGCTCTGCGGGCGCCTCTATGGCCGGTCTTGGCCATGTGCTTCAGCCGGTACCGGTTCAGTGACATCATCCCGGTTTCAGAGCTGGAGAAGAAGGCGGAAAGCAGGATGAGTCCTGCCAGGATGATGAACAGCGCAGTAAGCGATGTTTCGTTCAAGACTGAGTGTCCTTATGTTGCCGACAAGTTGGGAAAATAGGTGGTTGAAAGTCGGGGTGTCAAGTTGGTGTCTGTCCGGGGAAATTCATGGTAGCGTCAGCCGCCCCGGTGAAAGATCAGTTCCAGCACGAACTTGCTTCCATAGAAGGCGAGCATTAACAGGGCGCACCCTGCCAGTGTCCAGCGGCTGGCGGTAATGCCGCGCCAGCCCTTCGTGTAGCGTCCGATCAGCAATGCGATGAAGACGATGAGTGACAACAGCGAGAACAGCGTTTTGTGGGCCAGATCCTGAGCGAACAGGTCGTCAATGAACAGGGCGCCGGTCACGATGGCCAGAATCAGCATGACCACGCCTGCCCACACCAGCTCGAACAGCAATGACTCCATGGTCTGCAGCGGCGGCAGGTTGCGTATCAGGACGCTGTTATAGTTCTGTTTGAGCTGGCGATTCTGCAGGTAAAGCAGCACCGCCTGTATGGCGGCCAGCGTAAACAGGCTGTAGGCTGTCACCGACAGTGCGATATGGGAGAGCATGCCGTAGTGGTCTTCCGGCACCAATCGGGAAGGGGAGTGAGTAATCAGACCCATAATGATGGTCAGCGCTGCCAGCGGGTAAACGCCAAGGAAAAGGCTTTGTACCGGTTTGCGAAGGTTGAGGGCTAGCAGCAAAAAAGCGATCAGCCAGGAAATAAGGACAGAGCTTTGGAAGAAGCCGAAATCGAAACCGCCTTCACGATGAACGGTCTGGGCAATCAACAGTCCATGTGCTGTCAGGGCCAGCAGGCCGATAAGGGTGGTGATGGCAATGCTGGTGTGTACCCGTCCCCGGAAGCTGAGAGCCTGCAGGGCGGTACCTACGCTGTAAAGCAATAACGAAGTGACCGCGAGGATCAACGTTCCCATGACGTCCTTTTTATAACCACTTTCTGACTCGAGATCGGCGGGGTTCCACGCCGATTTGACCGGGCTGGTCGTTTCAGGGCGATAGTCTGGTTATAATGTCGCGATTATGCAACAGGAATCAAGGAACCTGATCGGGTTCCGGTGTTTCATGCAACCAATTTATCCGGGTACGGAAGAGCAACATGTTTGAAAACCTCCAGGACCGACTTTCCGGCAGTCTGCGCAAGATATCTGGGCAGGCGCGGCTGACCGACGACAATATAAAGGAAACGCTGCGTGAAGTGCGCATGGCGCTGTTGGAGGCGGACGTTGCCCTGCCTGTGGTCAAGGCATTCATTGAGGGCGTGCGTCAGCGGGCAATCGGGCAGGAAGTTCAGCGTAGCCTGAGTCCGGGCCAGGTATTCGTGAAGGTTGTCCAGCAGGAGCTGGAACGCGTGATGGGGGATGGCAACGAATCCCTCAACCTGGCAGTACAGCCACCGGCAGTGATTATGATGGCCGGCTTGCAGGGTGCCGGTAAGACCACCACGGTGGCCAAGCTTGCCCGCTTCCTTAAGGAAAGGCAGAAAAAGTCCGTTCTGGTGGTGAGCGCCGACGTGTATCGCCCGGCGGCCATTCGTCAGCTGGAAACGCTGGCCGGTGAAGTGGGTGTGGAGTTCTTTCCCAGTTCTGAGGACCAGGACCCTGTTGATATCGCCAATGGCGCCATGGATGCAGCCCGCAAGAAACATGTTGATGTTGTGATTCTGGATACCGCCGGCCGCCTGCACGTCGATGAGCAGATGATGGGCGAGATTGGTCGTCTTCATAAAGCCGTCAACCCGGTTGAAACCCTGTTTGTGGTCGACGCCATGACGGGCCAGGATGCTGCCAATACGGCCAGGGCCTTTAATGATGCGCTGCCACTGACGGGCGTTGTCCTGACCAAGACCGATGGTGATGCCCGTGGCGGTGCCGCGCTGTCGGTGCGTCACATTACTGGCAAGCCGATCAAGTTCCTGGGTGTGGGCGAGAAGTCCGATGCCCTGGAGCCATTCCACCCTGACAGGGTGGCGTCCCGGATTCTGGGTATGGGGGATGTGCTCTCCCTTATAGAGGAAGCCGAGCGCAAGATTGATCAGAAGAAAGCCCAGAAACTGACAAAGAAGATCAAGAAGGGTAAGAGCTTTGATCTTGAAGACTTCCGTGACCAGCTTCAGCAGATGAAAAGCATGGGCGGCATCGGCGGTCTGATGGATAAGCTGCCCGGTATGGGCCAGATGGCACAGATGGCCCAGCAACAGGTCAATGACAAGTCCATGGGGCAGATGGAGGCCATTATCTGCTCGATGACGGCAAAGGAGCGCCGCTACCCGGATGTGATCAATAACTCTCGCAAGCGCCGCATTGCGACGGGGTCCGGTACGCAAATCCAGGATGTGAATCGTCTGCTAAAGCAGCACAAGCAAATGCAGAAAATGATGAAGAAATTCGGCAAGAAGGGCGGAATGGCTAACATGATGCGCGGTCTTGGCGGTATGATGCCGCCGGGTGGCGCAGGCGGTGGTATGCCTCCGCGTGGGCGTATGTAGAAACCGGGATGTTTTCCCTGTTTTCTTTGGCGTTCATTTAGCATAGAATAGCGCCCCTTTCGAGTATGGGTCTTCGCGCCAGCCAGTGATTTCTGAAGCTTGGCGGGTGTGAATCGTACAAAGTTCGTACAACAGAACAGGATATTGGTCGAAATGGTAATAATCCGTTTGGCTCGTGGCGGCTCCAAGAAGCGCCCGTTCTACCATCTGACAGTGACAGATAGCCGCAAATCCCGCGACGGTCGTTTTATCGAGCGTGTTGGTTTCTTCAACCCGGTTGCCCGTGGCCAGGAAGAGCGTCTGCGTATTGATCGTGATCGCATCGATCATTGGCTGGGTCAAGGCGCCCAGACCAGCGAGCGCGTTGCACAGCTGCTGAAAGGCGCTGCTGCAGAGTAATTGAAAGAACGTTTCACCACCGGGGTTAGGGTATGGCTCAACATTCGCAGGAAACTGTGATTGGTCAGATTACCTCGGTGTTTGGGGTTAAGGGGTGGCTCAAGGTCTACTCCTATACTGACCCCAAGGACGGAATACTGAACTACCGGGACTGGACCTTGGTTCACAACGGCAAGCGTATCCCGGCCAGGCTTGAGGAAGGTCGCCGGCAAGGCCAGGGGATCGTCGTCAGGCTGAAAGGTATCGATGATCGTGAAGTGGCCCGCAGTTACTGTGGTGCCGACGTTGTTGTGTCTACCGAGGAATTGCCGCAGCTCCCCGAAGGGGAATACTACTGGCATCAACTGGAAGGCCTTGACGTTTTCACGACAGAGGATGAGTGCCTGGGTAAGGTGCATCATCTGATAGAAACAGGCTCCAACGACGTCCTGGTGGTGCGGGCAACCGACGCCTCCATTGACCAGCGTGAGCGGCTGATTCCCTATCTTCCGGACCAAGTGGTCCGGAGTGTGGATCTGGCCGGCTCGCGTTTGGTGGCCGACTGGGATCCGGAGTTCTGACGGGTGTGGATTGGCGCAGTCAGTCTGTTCCCGGAGATGTACGCTGCGGTGACGGATTACGGGATTACCGGAAGGGCCGTTCGTGATGGTCTGTTGACGTTCACGGCCTGGAATCCTCGGGAATTCACTCATGATCGTCACCGAACGGTAGACGACCGGCCTTACGGTGGAGGCCCCGGTATGCTGATGAAAATTCAGCCACTGCGGGATGCCATCCATGCGGCAAGGGAGTCTGCACCCGGACGCGCCTGCGTGGTTTATCTGTCTCCCCAGGGGGAGGCGATGAATCAGGGCGTGGTTGAATCGCTGGCAGCGGAAGAGAGTCTTATTCTCGTCGCTGGGCGATATGAGGGTGTTGATGAGCGCCTGATATCGGCGGAAGTCGATCGGGAGGTGTCACTGGGAGATTTCGTGCTTTCCGGTGGCGAGTTGGCGGCCATGGCTGTCATTGATGCGGTTACACGCCTCATCCCCGGAGCGCTGGGTCATGCGCAGTCGGCAGAGCAGGATTCCTTTGCTGACGGTTTGCTGGATTGTCCGCACTACACCCGGCCGGAGGTTTACGAAGGTCAGGCTGTGCCGGATGTTTTGTTAGGCGGTCACCATGATCAGATCCGGCGTTGGCGGCTGAAACAGTCGTTGAGGCGAACCCGGGAGCGACGCCCCGACCTGCTGGATAAGCGGGTGTTTACGGACGAAGAGCGTGAGCTGCTGGAAGAGATTTTGAACGAACCGGGTGCCTCTGAATCATCAGGGCATTAAAAGATTGGGTATCAGGAGCACATACGATGAGCGGCAAGAACAACATCATCAGTCAAATTGAATCAGAGCAGATGACCAAGGAAATCCCTGCCTTTGCGCCGGGTGATACCGTGGTAATCCAGGTTCGCGTTACCGAGGGCAACCGTGAGCGTCTGCAGGCGTTCGAAGGCGTTGTGATCGGCAAGCGCAACCGTGGCATGAACTCTTCCTTCACTGTACGGAAAGTGTCCTACGGTGTGGGTGTTGAGCGTACCTTCCAGACCTTCTCCAAGCTGATCGACAGCATCAGTGTGAAGCGTCGTGGTGACGTTCGCCAGGCTAAGCTTTACTACCTGCGCGACCTGTCTGGCAAGGCAGCTCGTATCAAGGAAAAGCTGGGCTGATCAGCAGAAGTTGCTGGTACAGTTCGTCAGGAAAAGGCAGCCCAAGGCTGCCTTTTTCGTATCCGGTTGCCGGAACTTTTCGTGCCCGTTTCGTTTCGAGTAGGCCGCCATGCCCCGGAAACCCACCTCCAGAGTTGAGCTTAGATCCCAGGATGAAGCGGTCATTGTGCGCTTCACCGATGCCATCTGGCTTGAAGATGGCTTGGGCGAAAAAACCCGTCAGGCGTACCGGAGTGATCTTGAGCGGTTGGCGGCCTGGCTGCAGGAGCAGCCGGGAACGCCCCTGCTGACCGAGGTGCGCCGGACCGACTTGCTGGGCTGGATATCCCGTGGGTTGTCTGATGGTTTCAAAACCTCCACGGCTGCCCGTCGCCTCTCCGGTCTTCGTCGTTTTTTCCGCTACCTTTTGCGAGAAGGCGTGATCGCTGAAGACCCTACACTGCGAATAGATAGCCCCCGCCTTCCTCGACGGTTGCCGGATTCTTTGTCGGAAGACGACGTGGAAAACCTGTTGTCGGAACCCGATCCTGAAGTGCCCATTGAGCTTCGCGACAAGGCGATGATGGAAATCCTGTACGGCTGCGGTTTGCGGGTTTCGGAGCTTGTGGCTTTAACGGTGGATGAGGTGAACCTGCGCCAGGGGGTGATCAGGATTGTTGGCAAGGGAAATAAGGAGCGCCTGGTTCCGCTTGGTGAAGAGGCAGTTGATTGGCTGGTACGTTACATGAGGGAGGGGCGAGGTGAGCTTCTCAAGGGGCGGGCCAGCAACGCACTGTTTCCGGGTAACCGTCCCGCTGCGATGACGCGGCAGACCTTCTGGCATCGGATCAAACATTACGCACTCCGTGCTGGAATTCACAAGCATCTGTCACCCCATACCCTTCGCCATGCCTTTGCGACGCATCTGTTGAATCATGGTGCCGACTTACGGGTGGTTCAGATGTTACTTGGGCATTCGGACTTGTCGACAACCCAGATATACACCCATGTGGCACGTCAGCGATTACAATCGCTGCATCAGGCTCACCATCCGCGCGGTTAGTTAGGGTGTCGTAACATCCCGGGTTAGTCGGCGGGCATGGCGCTTGGTACACTGAACTTTTTGCGGGCAGCGGTGTCGCACAAACTCGGCGGAATTCGCCGTCTGACAGGCTATATACCTTCGTGATTCTGGAAAACTGGAAACCAATATGCTGATCAAGAACTTGTTTAAACCCTTGCTGCCACTGGTGCTCGCGGCTCTGGCGGCTGGCGCTCACACTGCTCATGCGGGCGAGGTCGAGGATGCGATTGCCGACAAACTCACCGCAGCGATTCCGGGGCTGAAGATATCCGATGTCCGCAAGTCGGAGGCTGAGGGTTTGTACGAGGTGTACAGTAATAACGGCGATACCATTTTCACAACGGCCGATGGTCAGTATCTCCTGACCGGCGACCTGCTGAAAGTGACCGCGAACGGTATTGCCAATATCTCTGAACAGGGCAGGGCGTCCCAGCGCGCTCAAACCATGGACGAGTTCGGTGATGAGGGGCTGATCAGTTTTCCGGCCAAGGGCACCGAAAAGGCTTCTATTGCTGTGTTCACCGATATCGATTGCCCATACTGCCGCAAGCTGCATGACGAGGTTCCGCGACTGAACGAATTGGGTATTACTGTCAATTACTATGGCTTTCCCCGTTCCGGCCCCAATACGCCCTCTTTTCGCAAGTATATTTCCGTCTGGTGTTCCGATGATCCGCAGGCTGCCATGAATGCCGCCAAGCAGGGTCGATCCGTGGATGATCAGAGCTGCGAGAACCCGGTCAGGGAGCAATTCGAGCTGGGTAGTCGCGTCGGTGTGACGGGTACCCCGGCGATCGTACTGGAAGACGGTAATATGGTGCGTGGTTACGTGCCGTCTGAAAAACTGGCTGAAGGCCTGGGGCTGCTCTGATAGGCTACGGAATGCCTTGTTTGCCTGTTCATCAGGCGGGGCTTATTCGGGCGCCCGTTAACCGTTATACTATCGCTCCCCACAGCAACCCATCGGGAACAGAGGTGAAAGCTTGAAAGACGTCAATGTCGGAATCTGCGGACTGGGAACAGTCGGTGGTGGTACGTTCAACGTACTGACCCGTAATGCCAGCCTGATCACAGGCCGGACAGGTTTCAATCTCCGTATTGCCCGGGTGGCGACACGCACCCCGCGCAATGATATTGATCTGGGGGATATCCCGTTCAGTACCGACATTTTTGACGTGGTGAACGACCCGTCTGTGGATGTTGTGGTCGAATTGATTGGTGGTTACGAAACCGCTCGGGAGCTGGTGCTGGCTGCCATCCGAAATGGCAAGCACGTAGTCACCGCCAACAAGGCGTTGATTGCGGTCCATGGCAACGAGATTTTCGAGGCAGCGGCGAAGCAGAATGTGATCGTTTCCTACGAGGCTGGCGTTGCTGGCGGTATCCCCGTCATCAAGGCTGTTCGCGAAGGCATGGCCGCCAACCGCGTTGACTGGATCGCCGGCATCATCAACGGCACCGGTAACTATATTCTCACCGAGATGCGCGCCGGTCGCGAGTTCGCTGAAGTGCTGAAAGAAGCTCAGGACCTGGGGTATGCCGAGGCGGACCCGACCTTCGATGTGGAAGGCATTGACGCTGCACACAAATTGACGATCCTGGCCTCTGCAGGCTTTGGTGTGCCGCTGCAATTTGAAAAAGCCTACACCGAGGGGATTTCGGAAATCACCCCTTACGACATCGCTCACGCGGAAATTCTTGGTTATCGCATCAAGCACCTGGGGATCGCACGTCGCCGCGATGAGGGCATCGAGTTGCGGGTGCATCCCACGCTGGTTCCGCGCAGCCATCTCATTGCACAGGTGGATGGTGTGTTGAACGCAGTTCTGGTGGACGGTGATGCCGTTGGCCAGACCATGTATTACGGCCCCGGCGCCGGCGATGAGGCCACGGCATCAGCGGTTATCGCCGATATCATCGACGCGGCCCGTTCCGTGGCTGCCAAGAGCAACCAGCGGGTTCCCTACCTTGGCTTCGAGCCTGCGGCAATGGAAGATCTGCCGGTGCTGCCGATGGAGGATGTTCAGTCCGCCTATTACCTGCGCATACAGGCGCTGGACCGTCCCGGCGTGCTGGCGAAAGTCGCTTCCATTCTCAGTGAGCACGGCATCAACATCGAGTCCATTATGCAGAAGGAATCGGAGCTGAAAGATGGCCGCATCCCGGTAATTATCCTGACCCACACGGTCCAGGAGCGACAGATCAACCGCGCTATTGAAGAGCTGGAAGCCCTGAGCGATATCGACGAAAAAGTCGTCCGTATCCGCGCCGAAAACTTTAACTGACAGGAACGCAAGGTGAGATACATCAGTACACGGGGCGAAGCTCCCGCCCTGGGCTTTGAAGACGTCCTGCTGACAGGCCTGGCCACCGACGGTGGCCTGTATGTCCCGGAATCATTGCCTCATTTCAGCCTGGAAGAAATTCGCAGCTGGCGTGGGCTTTCCTACAGCGAGCTCGCTTTCAAGGTAATGCACCCGTTTGTCGACGATGCGATTCCTGCGGAGGATTTCCGCAGGATGCTGGACGAGACCTACGGTGATGTATTTGCCCATAAAGCGGTGGCCCCACTGGTTCAGTTGGACACCAATGAGTGGGTCATGGAGCTTTTCCGTGGCCCAACCCTGGCGTTCAAGGATTTTGCCCTGCAACTGCTGGGGCGCCTGTTGGACTACGTGTTGGAGAAACGCAAGCAGCACGTGGTGATCATGGGGGCAACGTCCGGTGATACCGGCTCCGCCGCCATTGAGGGGTGCCGCCGGTGCGAACACGTCGACATTTTCATCCTGCATCCCCATGAACGGGTGTCCGAGGTGCAGCGTCGCCAGATGACCACCGTGAAGGGTGACAATATCCATAACATCGCGGTGCGCGGCAACTTTGATGACTGCCAGCGCATGGTGAAGGCGAGCTTTGGTGACCAGTCGTTCCTCGGTGGTCAAACCCAGCTTGCGGCGGTGAATTCCATTAACTGGGCCCGTATCATGGCTCAGATCGTCTACTACTTTCATGCTTCCCTGGCGCTCGGCGGTCCGGATCGGAGTATGGCTTTCTCGGTGCCCACGGGTAACTTCGGCGATATCTTCGCGGGTTATCTGGCCAAGAAAATGGGTTTGCCGATCTCCCAGTTGGTGATCGCCACCAACCGTAACGACATCCTGCATCGCTTTATGAGTGGCAATCGCTACGAGCAGCTCCAGCTTGAGCATACCTTGTCACCAAGCATGGATATCATGGTGTCCAGCAATTTCGAGCGCCTGTTGTTCGACCTGCACGGCCGCGACGGGGCTGCGGTAAAGGACCTGTTGGAGAATGCCACCAAGGGCCCAGTCAGCATTGAAGATTACCGCTGGAAGCACGCTCGCAAACTGTTTGACAGTGACGCGGTGGGTGATGAGGGCACCACAGACACCATCCGTGAGGTGTTTGACCAGAACGAGTACTTGCTCGACCCCCATACCGCCATCGGCGTGCGTGCGGCCCGAAACTGTCGTCGCGACCCGGCGGTACCGATGATTACCCTGGGTACTGCGCATCCGGCCAAGTTCCCGGATGCCGTGTTGCGCTCAGGTGTTAAAGCCGAGCCGTCCCTGCCGGTGCATATGTCGGATCTGTTCGAACGGGAGGAGCGATACACCGTTTTGGATAATGACCTGTCCGCCGTGCAGGACTTTATCGCCAAACACTGGAAAAATACCTGAGTGGTATGACGCCCAAAAAAATCCTTCGTCGCCCCAGCCCGGACACCACTCCGGACTGGGGCCAGAATCTGCCCCCACTGCTTCGCCGTCTATACGCCGCCCGTGGCGTGACTTCCGATGACCAACTCACCTACACACTGAAACACCTGGCATCGCCCATGGATCTAAGAGGTGTCGACCGTGCCGTTGCGCTCCTGGCGGACGCCATCACCAGTCAGCAGCGAGTGCTGGTGCTTGGGGACTTCGACGCCGACGGCGCCACCAGCACGGCAGTTGCCATGCTGGGATTGGGGATGCTGGGGCTGAACGATATTGACTTCCGCGTGCCCAGCCGGTTTTCCGACGGTTATGGATTGACGCCGGGCATTATCCACCGGTTGAGAGATGAGGGTGCGCTGCCGGACCTGCTGGTGACCGTGGACAACGGTATTTCCGCCGTGGAAGGTGTTCGCGCAGCCCGGGAACTGGGCATCCGGGTGGTTGTAACCGATCATCACCTGGCCGGTGAAACCCTGCCCGAGGCGGACGCCATCGTGAACCCCAACCAGCCCGGCTGCCCCTTCTTGAGCAAGAACGCGGCGGGCGTGGGTGTGATGTTCTATGTGCTGACGGCTCTTCGAAAGCATCTGCGTGAGCAGGGCCTGTTGCCAGAGCCGCAACCTAATCTCGGCAATCTGTTGGATCTTGTGGCGCTTGGCACTGTAGCGGACGTTGTTCCCCTGGACCATAACAACCGCATCTTTGTGGAACAGGGCCTGCGCCGCATCCGCCAGGGGGAGGCCCGCCCCGGTATTCTGGCGCTGCTGGAAGTGGCAGGCCGCGACCACAGCGAAATCAGCTCCACGGATCTCGGGTTTGTGGTTGGCCCAAGGCTGAATGCTGCCGGTCGCCTGGACGATATGAGCGTGGGCATTGCCTGCCTGCTGGCGGACAGCCGTGACGAAGCCCAGCGCCTGGCCCGTGAACTGGATACCTTCAATCGTGAACGTCGCACCATCGAAAAAGATATGAAAACCCAGGCTCAGGACCTGCTGGCGTCCATGTCGCTGGACATCGAGGGCCTGCCATGGGGCCTGGCCCTGTTTGACACCGACTGGCACCAGGGTGTGATCGGCATACTGGCGGCCCGTATCCGCGAGCAGACTCACCGCCCGACGATTGCGTTTGCGCCGGACGACAACGGCGAGGACATCAAGGGTTCGGCCCGTTCCATCCCGGGCCTGCATATCCGCGACGTGCTCGCCGTGGTTGATGCCAGGCACCCGGGGATGATGAAAAAATTCGGCGGCCATGCCATGGCGGCAGGCATGACCCTGTCCCGCGGTGACCTGGACGCGTTCAGTGACGCGTTCGACCGGGCGGTCCGCGATACCCTGCGGGCGGAAGACCTTGAGGCGGCCATTACCACCGATGGCCCCCTGAGCCCGGACGAGCTTCACCTGGAAACCGCCACCCTGTTAAAGCGTGCCGGTCCCTGGGGGCAGCATTTCCCGGAGCCCCTGTTTGACGGCAACTTCCGTGTGGTCAGCCAGCGCATCGTTGGCGAGAACCACCTGAAGCTGGTACTCCAGCCGGAAGAGGGCGGCGCCATCATCGATGGCATCGCCTTCAACACCGGGCCGGAAGTGCCCGACTACACCAGGACTGGTGCGCGGGTGGTTTACAAACCTGATGCCAATACCTTTCGTGGGCGTACTAACCTGCAGCTTTTGGTGGATTATCTGGAGCCTCTGGCCTGAAGGTTGGGAGTCTGGCATTTGGGGACTTGGCCTTGGCGGGCTGGGCCCGGGGTGGGGGTATCTTTTCTTTAGAAAAAGAACTCGCTTCGCTCAGACACCTTTTTCTGGCAGAAAAGATACCCCCACCCCGAGCCCGATCACACCTTGTATGAATGCCACACCCAACTTTGGGCGCCAGGCAGGGCCGTTGTTCCGGGAGTGTCGAAAACATGGATGTTTTCGTCAAGCGTACATGGACGTATTCACAGCGTCTCCCGGAACAACGGCCCTGCCTGACGCTTTCACCGAAGTAGCGGTTACCACCGGCTGATTTAAAAACAGATTTCCGGTAGAATCTCGCGTCTGATTTTGATCGCATTCATTTTTCGAGCGAGAGTAAGGATTTCATGGAAATCAATCCCATTGTTACGAAGATAAAAGACCTTCGTGAGCGCACTGAAGCGCTCAGGGGGTATCTTTGACTACGATCAGCGTAGTGAAAGACTGACTGAAGTTGAGCGTGAGTTGGAAGTGCCCTCCGTATGGGAAGATCCAGAGCGGGCGCAGGCGCTGGGCAAGGAACGCTCCGATCTTGAATTGATTGTTCGTACCATCGACAACCTCACCTCCGGCCTTGAAGATGCCGAAGGTCTGCTCGAAATTGCGGACGAGGAAGAGGACGAGGGCACGGCCGCGGAGATCGAAGCCGATCTGGCCGGGCTTGATAAAGAGCTCGAGAAGCTCGAATTCCGCCGCATGTTCTCCGGCGAGATGGATGCCAACAACGCCTACCTGGACATTCAGGCCGGCTCCGGCGGTACTGAGGCCCAGGACTGGGGCAATATGCTGTTGCGCATGTACCTGCGTTGGGCTGAGCGCCGTGGCTTCAAGGCCGAGATCGTCGAATTGCAGGAAGGCGATGTGGCTGGTATCAAGAGTGCGACCATCCACATCCAGGGCGACTATGCGTTTGGTTGGTTGCGCACGGAAACCGGTGTGCATCGTCTGGTGCGAAAGTCGCCGTTTGATTCCGGCAACCGCCGTCACACGTCGTTCTCATCCGTCTTTGTCTCACCGGAAGTGGACGACAGCTTCGAGATTGAAATCAATCCGGCAGACCTTCGTGTCGACGTCTATCGCGCCTCGGGTGCGGGTGGTCAGCACGTAAACCGGACCGAATCTGCTGTGCGTCTGACTCACAATCCCACTGGTATTGTCGTGGCCTGTCAGGCTGGCCGAAGCCAGCATCAGAACAAAGACCAGGCCATGAAACAGCTGAAAGCGAAGCTGTTTGAGCGTGAGATGCAGGAGCGTAACGCCGAGAAACAGAAGGCTGAGGATGCCAAGGCGGATATCGGCTGGGGCAGCCAGATCCGCTCCTACGTGCTGGACGACAGCCGTATCAAGGACTTACGCACCAAGGTGGAAACCAGCAATACCCAGTCGGTGCTGGACGGTGACATCGACAAGTTCATCGAAGCCAGCCTGAAGATGGCGCTGTAAACAGCGCCTTTGCCATGCTAACCCGGACAATTCCCGATTTTGCGAGCCAACATGACTGAACACACCCCGAATGCACAGCCAGAGGACAACAAGCTGATTGCCGAGCGTCGCGCCAAGTTGGCGGAGATGCGTGATCAGGGCAATGCCTTTCCCAACAACTTCCGTCGCGACGCCACCGCGGCCGAGCTTTTGGCCAAATATGGCGACAAGAGCAAGGAAGAGCTGGCTGAGATGGGCATTCAGGTGGCTGTTGCCGGCCGCATGATGCTTGATCGTAAAGCATTCAAAGTGGTTCAGGATATGACGGGCCGCATTCAGATCTACGCCTCAAAAGATGTCCAGAAAGACACCAAGCACTGGGATCTGGGCGATATCGTGGGGGTGCGGGGTATTCTGTGTAAGTCAGGCAAGGGTGACCTCTATGTAAGCATGGACGAGTACACGCTGTTGACCAAGTCGCTGCGTCCATTGCCGGAGAAACACAAGGGGCTGACCGACACGGAAGCCCGGTATCGTCACCGCTACGTTGACCTGATGGTGAACGAAGACAGTCGCCGTGTGTTCTATGCACGTTCGAAGATTATCAGCGTCATGCGTCAGTACTTCACCGACCGAGACTTCATGGAAGTCGAAACCCCGATGTTGCAGGTGATTCCTGGTGGTGCCACGGCGCGTCCGTTCGTGACTCACCACAACGCCCTGGGTATCGACATGTACCTGCGTATTGCTCCGGAGCTGTTCCTCAAGCGCCTGGTGGTCGGTGGTTTCGAGCGGGTATTCGAAATCAACCGCAACTTCCGTAACGAAGGGCTTTCCACCCGTCATAACCCGGAATTCACCATGGTGGAGTTCTATCAGGCCTATGCCGATTACAACGACCTGATGGACCTGACCGAAGACATGCTGCGCACCATTGCCCAGAAAGTACTCGGTACCACCACGGTGGTGAACACCCGTACCCTGTCCGATGGCGAAGAAGAAATCATTGAGTACGACTTCGGCAAGCCTTTCGAGCGCCTGACCGTGGTGGACGCCATCCTGCGATACAACCCCGATATCAAAGCCGAACAACTGGCCGATGAAACCAGTGCTCGACAGGTGGCGAAGGATCTGGGCATTCACCTTAAAGAAGGCTGGGGACTGGGCAAGGTGCAGATCGAAATCTTTGAAGCGACTGCTGAGCATCGCCTGATGCAGCCCACATTCATTACCGATTACCCGAAAGAAGTGTCACCGCTGGCCCGCTGCAAGGACAACGATACGTTCGTCACTGAGCGTTTCGAATTCTTCGTGGGTGGCCGCGAGATTGCCAACGGATTCTCCGAGCTGAACGACGCGGAAGACCAGGCTGAGCGCTTCCAGGATCAGGTGGCCGAGAAAGACGCCGGCGACGACGAAGCCATGTTCTACGACGAAGACTACGTCATGGCGCTGGAATATGGCCTGCCACCAACCGCAGGTGAAGGCATTGGCATCGACCGTCTGGCCATGCTTCTGACGGATTCCGCCTCGATTCGCGATGTCATCCTGTTCCCCGCCATGCGCCCGGAGCACAAGGCTGAAACGAAGAAAGACGAGGGCTGAACATGCAGCCGGTGGAGATACTGGCAAGCCAGCTAAAATCAGGGCGAGGTTGGACGGAGCACCTTGGTGACGAATTCCGTCAGCCCTACATGCAGCAGCTGGCTGAATTCCTCGCGGCGGAAGAGCAGGCGGGAAAGACCTTGTTCCCCGCCAGCCAGCATTGCTTCAACGCCCTGAACAGCACACCGCTGGATAAGGTGCGCGTGGTTATTCTCGGCCAGGACCCCTACCACGGTCCCGGCCAGGCCCACGGCCTGTGCTTCTCCGTGCGCCCGCACGTGGCCACGCCGCCGTCGTTGGTCAACATCTTCAAAGAAATCCACGCCGACCTCGGCATTCAGCCCCCAGACCACGGCTGTCTGCAACCCTGGGCGGAGCAGGGCGTGCTCCTTCTCAACAGCGTTCTCACCGTTGTCCAGAGCCAAGCTGGCGCCCACCAGGGCAAAGGCTGGGAAACCTTCACCGACCGCGTCATCGAAACCATTAACCGCGAGCGTGAAGGGGTGGTGTTTCTACTCTGGGGAAGCTACGCCAAGAAAAAAGGCCAGCACATCGACCGAAGCAAGCATCTGGTACTGGACGGGCCACATCCATCGCCGTTAAGCGCCTACCGCGGCTTCTTCGGCTGCAAGCATTTTTCCCGGGCCAACGAGTGGTTACAGCAGAAGGGCCTGCCGACCGTTGATTGGTCTTTGCCAAACAAATCGCAGCTACTGGAACAATACGGTAAGAGCCAATCCTGAAAAAATGAAGCGGCCCGAAAGAGCGGCCCGCAACTGTATTGATCGGCCGGAGGTGGGGGTATTTTCTCTGACAGGAAAAGGTGTCCGAGCGAAGCGAGTTCTTTTCCCGAAGAAAAATACCCCCACCTTCGGCCAGCCCCCAAACCTACTGAAGAAGCGCCATAGCAGCTTCCATCTGCGCATTCAGGTCCTCTTCCTCGCTCATATCCACCTCAGGATCCAACCCAAGACGATCAAACGCCGAAATCGTCTTCCAGTCCACCTCCGTCCAGGGATGATCTGTCCCGGCAATCAACTGCAGATTGGCAATCATCACCAGATCCGCATAATCCGCTGCCGGCACCTCACGATGCAGGTTCGCGTATTCCAGAGGCACATTCTGAAGTTCTTTCGGGAAATCCCATTTCTGCAGAATCGTCGCCCCGATACGCGGATGAATCTCATCAATCACATTGTCCAGCATGATGCTACTGATCTGAATATCCCGGTCTTCCACATAGCGCAGAATCGGCAACACCCCGATGAGGTGAACCAACCCGGCCAGGGTGGCCTGGTCTGCCTTGAGATTGGTGTAATGCTGTGCCAGCACATGGCACACCCCGGCCACCTCAGTGCTCTTTTGCCAGGTGGCACGCAGGCGCTTGTCGATCATGTCCGAAGTGGCCTGGAACATCTGCTCCATGGCAAGACCCATCGCCAGGTTGCTGGTATAAGCCATGCCCAGGCGACCAACCGCCATATTCAAGTTCTCAATCGCCCGGCTGCCGCGAAATAGCGGGCTGTTGCAGACTCGAATGATACGGGCTGACAGGGCCGTGTCGTTGCTGATGACCTTCACCAGGTCAATAATGGCCGAGTCCTCGTTTTCTGCGATGTCGCGTACCTGAAGCGCAACTTCCGGAAGTGTCGGAAGTACCAGTTTGTCGTTTTCAATAGCGTCGGTCAGGTCGGTTTTTATGGTTTCTACAATGTTGGACATAGTCAGTTTGAATCCGCCTGTTAAGTGTCACCTGGCCGGCAGGAACGTCCGGAAAGGCTAATATGTTCATGTATATGACGTACTTTATAGCAAATTATCGGGATTCTTCCTGTCAACTTATGTATCAGGCGTGTCGGTTTTTTCACGCTCCGGAACAGAATACGGCAAGGGGCGCAGTGACAGAACCGCGTCGGAGGCGCTCTCGGGTACCAATGATTTCTCCGCCGCATCGTGGCGCACAACGGCCAGAATCTCCGAGTGTCCGTGAGAGAAACCAACAGAATTCACGACATTTCCCACTGACCGATCTCCGTCCAGCAGCGACTCACCGGGGGCAGGCAGGGTGCCGGCATCGCTGCAGGTATACCGGAAAAGGCTTTTTTTGAGTTGCCCCAGGAAGTGCATGCGCGCGATCACTTCCTGCCCGGTGTAGCAGCCTTTCTTGAAGTGGATGCCTCCAACATGCTGCCAGTTCAGCATTTGCGGCACGAAGCTCTCCGTGGTGGCGGCCGTGAGCGATGCTACGCCGGCAGCAATTTCGGAAGCCTGCCAATCGGCGAGGGGGGCTGCAGGAATGTCCGCCAGAGCCTGTTGTAGCGATGTGTCCAGATCACCCGTTTGCCAGAGTTCATAGCGAGCCATGCCCTCGGCGGTGTCCATCGTACGTATCACGTGGCCTCCGTTGATTTTCACGGAATCGCCTGCGACTGCCAGTGCACCGGTGCCTTCTGGCAGCAGTTTTTCTACTGCGGCATCGCCCAGAAGTCCGATGATCCGAGCGTCCGACTCTACCTCCATTGACGTACCACGGAACAACATCAGGTACTTGCGCAAATGAGTCACCGTGCCGTCGGAGAGATCCGCTGGCAGCTCCATCAATATGTCATCACCATCCCTCACCAACCGGGTCAGGCAATAGGCGCGCCCCTTGGGTGTACAGGCTGCCGCTCTTGGCGAATGACCCTGGGTGACATCGTCGATCTGCTGGCTGAACTGCCCCTGCAGGAACTTGTCAGTGCCTGGCCCGGATATTCGAACCATGACACGGTCAGAGATGAAAACGCAGCGGGGCTGGGGAAGCGGATGGTTGGCCAACGGACTTTCGATGTCTGACATGAAACACTCCAGAATCAGTGGATTTCCTGCGTTTGGCGACCAGATGCCTTGCTGCCAGAGGTCGGGCCCAGGCGAAGCCAGACCCGCAAACGGCGGAATGCATCGGAAGGGATGTTGCGAAACCGCGGCGTAACGGCAACCAGGACAACAGGATATGTACACGATATGGTGCCGGAATGCTGCAGTTTCAAGATCGCAAAGTGGGCACCCAGACGACTTTCGTCCGCAACCTGGACAGCGCGGTCCTGCCCAGAGCGAAGGCGCACGTATAATTGCTCGCCCTCAACCCGTAGTTCGGTTACGGCTTCCGGACCGACCAGCAAGCCGGTTCGGCGATACTGGAAAACCGCACCCACGAGTGAGGGGATAGCCAGCACCAGAAGGAGGGGGCTGAACTCACTGGCTACGGCGGATACGAACAGGGTCAGCGCCAGCCAGGGCAGGGCGCACAGTAACCCGACAGCGTGGGATGGAATCAGTGCCAGTTCAATCCGGCTGGACACGGTTCAGTATGAGGTCAACGATGCGTTGCAGGTCGGGATCTTCCGGGCGGCTGCGCTGCATGAACCACTCGAACATATCGGTGTCCTCGCAGTTGATCAGCTTTTGGTACCGTGCCTGGTCCTCAGCGGGAAGATCTCGATAGGCGTTCTCAAGGAATGGGATCAGCAAAACGTCCAGTTCAAGCATGCCGCGGCGGCTGTGCCAGTAGAGGCGGTTGAATTCAGTATTGTCAGACATTGATTCTCTCAGTTAACCAGTGGGCATTGGAGTGGACCGAGCCATTTCCTTCAGGGAGACGACCGTCGGTAAGTGGTGGGAACCAGTACAGTATCCCTTGCCTCGTGGAGTAGTCCGGGGAAATCCAGTGTGTAGTGCAGGCCGCGACTTTCCCGGCGCTGCAACGCGGAACAGATAATCAGGTCCGCCACGGTCACCAGGTTGCGCAGCTCAAGCAGGTCGTTCGAGACGCGGTAGTTGCTGTAGAACTCGCCAATTTCCCGTTCCAGCAGATCAATCCGGTGCTTGGCTCTCTGCAGGCGTTTGGTCGTACGAACGATGCCAACATAGTCCCACATGAAATGCCGCAGTTCGTCCCAGTTGTGGGAGATTACCACGTCTTCGTCGGAATCCCTTACCTGGCTTTCGTCCCAGTCCGGTGCTTGGGGTGGTGCGGGAATGTCCGATTCCCGTCGCGCTATATCCGCAGCGGCGGCACGGCCGTAGACCAGGCATTCAAGCAGGGAGTTGCTGGCCATGCGATTGGCGCCATGCAGACCGGTAAACGCGGCCTCGCCGACAACATAGAGCTGGTTGATGTCGGTGCGGGCGCGTTCGTCACTGAGTATGCCGCCACAGGTGTAGTGCGCGGCGGGTACCACCGGGATCGGTTCTTTGGTGATATCAATCCCGAACGTCAGGCATTTTTCGCGAATGGTTGGGAAATGCTGTTTGATGAACTCGGCCGGTTTATGGCTGATGTCCAGGTATAGATGATCAGCACCCAGCCGTTTCATTTCGTGGTCGATGGCGCGGGCCACGATATCCCGGGGCGCCAGCTCGCCTCGATCATCGAAGCGATCCATAAAGCGGGAGCCGTCCGGAAGCTTCAGCACACCGCCTTCACCCCTCACTGCCTCGGTAATCAGGAACGACTTGGCATGTGGGTGGTACAGGCACGTGGGGTGGAACTGGTTGAATTCCATATTGCCGACCCGGCAGCCGGCGCGCCAGGCCATGGCTATACCGTCTCCCGAAGCTCCGTCCGGGTTGGTGGTATAGCGATACGCCTTGCTGGCGCCGCCCGTGGCGAGGATAGTGAACCGGGCCCGGAACAGTTCGACATGGTTGTCTTCCAGGTTCAGTATGTAGGCGCCTACGCACGCGTTTCCAGGCAATGCCAGCTTGCGATTGGTGATCAGGTCTACGGCAACCCTGCGGGACATCAGGGTAATGTTGGGGCGCGCCTGGGCCTGGGACGTCAGGGTGGTGGAAACAGCGTGGCCGGTGGCATCGGCCGCGTGGATAATGCGGCGGTGGCTATGCCCGCCCTCCCGTGTCAGGTGGTACTGGGACTGGTCATCGCGGGTAAAGGTGACGCCGCTGTCGATCAGCCAGTTGATGCTCTCGCGGCCATGCTCAACCGTAAACCGGACAGCATCCTCGTGGCAGAGGCCGCCCCCGGCGTTGAGGGTGTCGCTGACGTGATTCTCAAGAGAGTCGTCGTCATCCAGCACGGCGGCAATGCCGCCCTGGGCCCAGAGTGTTGCGCCGCTGCTGATATCGGCCTTGCTGATGACGGCGATCTGCAGGTGCTCGGGCAAATTCAGGGCAACAGTGAGGCCGGCAGCACCGCTGCCGACAATCAGGACATCGAATTCGTAGGACTGTGGCATCGGGTCGTAATCGCGGGCCATAATGTGGATGTGTATTGAACTAAACTTTGCGCTCGCTGTCTATTTGGCCTGACGGGGTGCTCCCGGATAAAAGGGGGCATTGTAGACTCATCGGATGCCGGACAGCAGCATGATTCCATTGAATAGCAGGCAAGTGGGCCAGACGGTCGAACGCTATGGCAACTCCGGCACTCCGTCCATGAATGCGGATACAGAAAGACACAAGGAAGACGGCAGCGAAAGCCAGACAGACCTTCAGCTGGTAAGAAAGGTCCGTCATGGTGATCGGCCCGCCTTTGATCTTCTGGTTGTCAAATATCAGTCCAGGGTTGCGTCGATTATCAGTCGTTATGTCTACGACAGCCAGGAGGTGATGGACCTTACCCAGGAAACCTTCGTCAAGGCGTACCGGGCGATTGACCGTTTTCGGGGAGACAGCGCGTTCTACACCTGGCTGTACCGTATAGCCGTGAATACGGCCAAGAATTTTCTTGAGTCCCGCGGGCGTCGTCCGCAAGGCAGTGCCGACGCGGGGGAAGCCGAGAATTACGACGACGGTTCAAGACTCAGGGACAATGCGTCACCGGAGAAACTGTTGCAGCGGGATCAGTTGCAGAGCGCGCTCAGGGTGGCGATATCAAACTTGCCGGAGGAGCTTCGATCTGCGTTTTTGCTCAGGGAGTACGATGGGCTGAGTTACGAAGACATCGCCGGTATTCTCGAGTGCCCCATCGGCACGGTAAGGTCACGAATATTCAGGGCACGGGATGCAGTGGATCGCCACCTGGGCCCTTTGTTAAATGATTCCCGGACGTAATGAGGTTGCATCCTATGGATGATCGTCTCAAAGAAACGCTGTCGGCAATGATGGATGACGAGGCAGACGAATTGTCAGTTCGCAGACTGCTGTCACACGCTGAGCAGGATCAGGTTCGTTCGCAGTGGCAGCGTTGGCAGCAGGTGCGGGATCTCATGCATCAGGGCAGCGTGGCACCGGAGGCTGTGGATGTCAGTGCTGGGGTCAGGGATGTTCTGGATGGCAGCGGTGCGGTATCGCCTGCCGCGACAGTCGGCTCGATGCCCCGCCGGGACAAAAACTGGCATTGGCCAGCGGTTGCGATGGTCACACTGGCAGCGGTGATTGGTTTTGGCGCCGGTGCTGGTTGGGAGTCCGCCGAAGATGGTGGAGCGATTGCAGCCGCGGGCGTTTCAGAAGAACAGGATCGGCAGGAGTCGGCGGTCGAGCCGGTGCCGGAGGTGGCATTGCAAGGACTTGATGAAGAGCAATGGGAACATCTTAGCCGCTATCTTCTTGAGCACGCCCAACATAACAGCGTAGGAGCCGGTCGAGGCTCCGTTGGCTATGCGCGTGTCGTTAGCGCGTCCGGACCAGGGTATTGACGTTTCATGTTTGCAGGACACTGGCTGGAGTTAAACGGCTGATGGGCAGAATCGCAATGGCAATCCAGAGTCGATTCCCTGGTGCAATCAGGCACGGGCTGGTCATGTTGACGTTGCTCACCGTTCTGACAGGGCAAGTGTCTGCCGAGACGGCGGAGAGCGCCGGGAAGAATGAACAGAGCGCCGAATATTGGCTCAACCGTCTTGGTCCTGCCCTCAACATGACGTCCTATCGCGGCGTCTTTGTGTATGCCCGGGGTGATCAGGTCAGTTCGATGCAGATTGCGCACCGGTATCGGGATGGCATGGTGGAAGAGCGGCTGGTTCTGCAGGACGGAGCCAGCGGTGAGATCGTGCGAAAGGGGATGCGGGTTGTCTGTGTGCTTCCTGACCATGGGCGCATCCAGTTGGATCAGGTTATTCCGTCGGGTCCTTTTGCCGAGGCATTTTCCCATCAGTTGATGCCGGTCAGTCAATGGTATCAGCCAGAGCTGGTGGGCGATGATCGTATTGCTGGTTACGATGTGGTCAAGCTCGGGCTCAGGGCGAGGGATGATCTTCGATACAGTCACCAGTTATGGCTGGAAAAATCCACCGGTCTGTTGGTGAAGAGCCATGTGCGTTCCGTCGGCGGTGAGGTGCTTGAGCATTTTCAGTTCACCAGCCTTGAAATAACGGACTCTCTCCCGGATAGCGAATTTATCGTGCAAACGGAGGGAGAGGCCATCAAACGGGAATTGAAACCGGAACAGACGTCGTCTCCCGCGGCACGGATGGATGGTTGGACGCTCGAGTGGCGCCCGGATGGTTTTGTTCCCGCCGCTGCCCCGCGATCAGGCAAAGGGCAGGCAGTGGCGTTCTCGGATGGGCTGGCAGCCTTTTCTGTGTTTGTCGAACCAGCACGGAAGATGGTGATGCCCACCGGCGCTTCGCGAATTGGCGCCACCACGGTGTACATGAAACAGCTCAGTGTGGATGACATCGCGTTTTTCGTGACTGTGGTTGGGGAAGTTCCACCGACGACGGCCCGTAAGGTGGCCGAATCAGTGACGATTGACGATACCCTGGCGTTCGGCGGAGGCCGGAAATGATTACGGAAACCGGGAGGGTTGTCGGTGTTGCCGGCGACCGGGTATGGGTGCAGACGATTCGCACCAGCGCCTGTGAAAGTTGCTCGGCTCGTCATGGCTGTGGCCAGCGTGCACTGGCCGGTGTTTCAGGAGGCAGGGCCAATCAGGTTCTGGTGGCCAACAGCCTTGGTGCCGAGGTGGGTGATGAGGTGACGGTGGCCATTGATGAGTCCGCGCTGCTTGGTGCTTCCCTGCTTGTTTACGCCCTGCCATTGGTGTCGATGGTGGCCGGGGCTGTTTTGGGGCACCAGTTGTCGGCAGGCCACGCGGCCAGTGAGGCCGTCGCCATGATGGGTGCTGCGGCGGGACTTGCCCTGGGCTTCCTGGCCGCTCGCAGGGGGCAGTCACGTAAAGCGGGAACCTGGGAGCCGACACTGGTGGAGGTCAGGCAGGGGGTGGTCGCTTCCCCGGAATGATGTTCCAACAGGCTCTGTTGAAATTATCGGCTTTGACCGCACATTGAGTTTATAACGTCCGCTGAACAGGGGGTCTTTAATGCCTGAAGTAAAGAACGATCAAGACATGCTGCGCCGGCCTCAGCGCCAGGGTTCCATTGTGTTCGTCTGGTATCTTTTGTGTCTTCTTGTTCCCTTGTCTCTGGCTCAGTCTGTCTCAGCTCGCAGTCTCCCTGACTTTACCGAGTTGGTCGAAGAGAACTCGAATGCTGTGGTCAACATCAGTACAACGACCGAGCCCAAGTCAGCGAATCGTGGCCGCTCAAACGGTCTCCCTTTTAACGATCGACAGCTTGAGCAGTTACCGGAGTTTTTCCAGGATTTCTTCCGCGGTCCCCAGTCACCGTTTGGCGGCAGCCCTGGTGGTTCAGCCCCGCGTCAGTCCATGGGGTCCGGGTTTATCGTTTCCAGTGATGGCTATGTGTTGACCAATAACCATGTGGTGGAAGGGGCCGACGAGATCATTGTGCGCCTGAATGACCGTCGGGAATTGCCTGCCAAACTGATTGGCACCGACCCACGTTCGGACATGGCGGTTCTGAAGATTGAGGGCGGCGACGACTTGCCTGTGGTGCGGGTCGGGCGCTCCAATGACCTGAAAGTGGGTGAGTGGGTCCTGGCTATCGGCTCGCCCTTTGGTTTTGATTACACCGTAACAGCGGGCATTGTCAGCGCCCTGGGCCGTTCACTGCCATCGGAAAACTACGTTCCGTTTATCCAGACTGACGTTGCTATCAACCCGGGTAACTCCGGCGGGCCACTGTTTAACCTGGACGGCGAGGTTGTGGGTATTAACTCCCAGATCTACACCCGCTCGGGTGGATTCATGGGGGTGTCCTTTGCAATCCCCATTGATGATGCCATGAATGTGTTCCGGCAGCTTCGGGACGATGGATCGGTGTCCCGTGGCTGGCTGGGTGTGCTGATACAGGAGGTTAATCGAGATCTGGCGGAGTCATTTGGCCTTAAGCGTCCTCGAGGCGCCCTGGTTGCAGAAGTGATGGCGGGCTCGCCTGCCGAGAAAGCGGGATTGCAGGCGGGTGATATTGTGCTCGAGTACGAGGGCGAGGACGTGACGTTGTCTTCGGATCTGCCGCCGATGGTAGGCCGTACGCCGGTCGGTGAAACGGCCACCATGGAAGTAATGAGGGAAGGCCGGCAGATTACACTGGACGTTGAAATCGGCAAACTGCCGGAAGAGGGTTCGGAGCAGGCCTCCGCTCCGGCGTCCAGCAACAACGGCCCATCATCGGCGCCATTGGGGATGACGGTTGAGCCTCTGCCAACTGAGCTTCAGGAGTCGCTGGGGATATCTGGGGGCGTGCTTGTGGCAGAGGTTGCCCGCGGGCCAGCGCTTGATGCGGGTATCCGTCCACGGGATGTGATCACCGAGCTGAACCGCCGCAAAGTCACCTCTGTGGAGGATTTCCGCGAAGCGGTATCCTCCTTGCCAGACGACAGCGCCGTCTCGGTGCGCGTTGTTCGCCAGGGGCGGGCCACTTATCTGGTGATGAAGCCCTGACGGTTGATCCGCCGGATCGGCGGACACAAAATGGTACAAAACTGAGAGCCCTGCTGGGGGTCGTTTAAACGACAGCCAGTGGGGCTTTTGTTATACTTCCCAAAATAATCAGATTACTGGCCACGGATCGGACCTGCACGAGAATGATGAACAGAAAGGAACTTCCCCTCCGGAAACTGCTCCAGCTGCGCTACTCGTGGGCAGCATGGCTAGTGCTGATTGCATCTCTCGCTGTCACCGTCCTGTTATGGCAAGTTTCCATTCGCCTGGTCGAAGACCGTACCGAAGCCCGTTTCAAAACACAGTCACTACAGCTGCGAACTGCTATTGAAGAGCGCCTGCTGAATTATGAGCAGGTATTGGCCGGCAGTGCGGGCCTGTTTGCCGTTGCCGGTGAAGTGGATAGGGACGATTGGCGTGAATACGTCGACAATGTGGATATCAACCGGTATTACCCGGGCATCCAGGGTATTGGCTACGTGAAAAGAATAGGTGTCCGCCAGATGGCGGACCACATCGCGTCGGTCAGGAAAGATGGTGTCCTCAATTACCTCGTGACGCCTCTTGGTACCGGGCCGGATTACTACCCCATGGTGTATCTGGAGCCCGGAACAGAGCGGAATCGCAAGGCACTTGGTTACGACGCCTTCAGTGATCCTGTGCACCGGCATGCCATGGCGAGGGCACGGGACCATGCCGAGCCAAAAGTGACGGGTAAAGTCGTGCTGGTTCAGGAGGAAGTGGCGGAGGATCAGGCTGGCTTCCTGATGTATTACCCTGTTTACCAGGGTGGGGAAATACCTGAAAGTCGTGTTGAGCGGCAGATGATGCTCGCCGGTTATGTGTTCAGTGCCTTTCGGATGAACACCCTGCTCGATGGCATCGTCGGCCTGATCTCGCCATTCCTGGACGTGAAAATATACGACAGCGGGGAGGTGTCACGGGATACGCAGATGTATGGGTCAAACCTGGGCTCCCTGGATGAGGATTTCAGTTTTGAAATGAGTCAGACCATTACCCACGGTGGGCGCGACTGGTTGCTGCAAACCCGTTCCACACCGGCGTTTGACTACTTGGCGTCTGATCCGCGACCGCCCATCGTTCTCGGTTCCGGTATTGTTATCAGTCTGCTGATGTTCCTGTTCGTGTTGACCATGATTCGCGGCCGGATCATGGCGCAGATTGGCGCGGGTCGCTACCGGGCTATTACCGAAGGTGCCGCGAACGTGACTCTTGTGCTGGATCGCGATGGCACGCCGCGTTACGCCAGTCCGTCCAGTCACGACATTTTGGGCTTCGATCCCGACAAGGTTTATGGTCTGGAGTTGGCCTCCCTGGTGCATGCCGAGGATTGGCCGCAGTTAAAGTCCGGGTTTGATGAAGCGGTCAAATCACCTGGGAAGCAGATGCCGGTGATCCGTGGTCGTATACGCGATGCGCAAGGTCAGTGGCGGGATATGGAAGGCACGTTCACAGCCATGCTGACGGTGCCCGGCGTGAATGGGGTGGTGTTGAGCCTCCGTGACCTGACCCAGCTGAAAGCCGCACAGACGGAGCTGCATCGCCTGGCGTTCTACGATCCGCTGACCGGGCTTGCCAATCGCCAGTTGTTCCGTGACCGGCTTAACCATGTGGTGCGCAGAAGTCGTCGCACCGAAGAGCCGGCCGCCCTGATGTTCCTGGATCTTGACGGCTTCAAACGTATCAACGATACCCTCGGCCACGATAGTGGCGACGAACTGCTGAAGCAGGTTTCCCAGTGGTTATCCGGCTGCGTGCGGGAGGAAGATTCGGTGGCCCGGCTGGGTGGCGACGAGTTCGTGGTGCTGTTGTCACGAATCAGCGGTCCCGATGACGCTGGCAAGGTTGCCGAAGCCATACTGCGGAGGCTGTGCCAGCGAATTCGTCTCAACGATCACGAAGTGGGGGTTACCGTCAGTATCGGTATTACCATGATCCCTCACGACAGTGAGGACCCTGGTACGCTGATGAAATACGCCGACCTGGCCATGTACCGGGCCAAGGAGTTAGGGCGCAACACCTACCAGTTCTTTACCCCGGCCATGAACATCAAGGCCGCCAGGCGGCTGCTTCAGCAGGAAGAACTGGCGACCGCACTGGAAGGCGATCGGTTTGTGCTGCATTACCAGCCCAAGGTGGATCTCGAGAGTGAGCGGGTGATTGGCGTCGAGGCTTTCCTGCGCTGGCACCACCCCGAGAAGGGGCTGGTCAGTGCCCAGCAATTCATTACCCTGGCCGAGGAAACGGGCCTGATCATACGCCTTGGCGAGCTGGCGCTGAGGCAGGCCTGTATCCAGGTTCAGGCCCTCGAACGGGCTGGGTTTGAATCGTTGAAAATGGCGGTCAACCTGTCCGTTCGCCAACTGACGGATTCCGGGTTTCTGGATATGATGCGCCAGGTCATTACCGAAACGGGGGTGTCGCCAGAGCGGCTTGAACTTGAAATGCCAGCGGAGCTTCTGAATGAAGACCCGCGCATGCTGAGAGAGCTCCTTGTGTCGCTGCACGACATGGGTGTCTGCCTGATCCTGGATGATTTTGGCACCGGTTCCTGTTCTCTGGTGGCGCTCCAGCAGTTGCCATTGGACGTTATCAAGATTGACCATCGTTTTATTCGCGACATCCCGTACAACGTCAGTGCAACCGATGTTGCCTCGGCGGTGATCGCACTGGCCAGAAAGTTACACTTGACCGTTGTTGCCGAGGGTGTGGAAACGCCTCAGCAGTTGAGCTTCCTCAAAAGCGCCGGTTGCGCCCAGTGTCAGGGCAACCTGTTCAGTTACCCGCTGGACGAGGATGCGCTTATCGGCTTCCTTATTCGGCAATATGAACGGCCGCTGATCTCCTGATCATGGCAATAGCGGCCGGTAACCGGTAAAATCACGCCGTCGCCGGACTCCGGCAACGGCCCTTCCGGGCTCAATCCTTCGTCTTTTGCGAGTATTCATTGTCTGTGACTGAACTGAGCCGAATCCGAAATTTTTCGATCATCGCCCATATTGACCATGGTAAATCCACTCTGGCAGACCGCTTTATCCAGATCTGCGGTGGCCTGACAGAACGCGAGATGGCTGAGCAGGTCCTTGATTCCATGGATCTTGAGCGTGAGCGTGGTATTACCATCAAGGCCCAGAGTGTGACTCTGAACTACAAGGCTCGGGACGGCATTGAATACAAACTGAATTTCATCGATACACCCGGCCACGTCGACTTCTCCTACGAGGTATCGCGTTCACTGTACGCCTGTGAAGGTGCGTTGCTGGTGGTGGATGCCGGTCAGGGCGTTGAGGCCCAGTCTGTCGCCAACTGTTACACCGCGATTGAACAGGGGCTGGAAGTGGTTCCGGTGCTCAACAAGATGGACCTGCCGCAGGCTGAGCCGGATCGCGTAGCCCAGGAAATTGAGGACATCATTGGTATAGAGGCAACCGACGCCGTGCGCTGCAGCGCCAAGAGTGGTTTGGGCGTCGAGGATGTTCTGGAAGATCTGATCAGGAAAATCCCGCCACCCAAGGGTGATCGAAACGCGCCCTTGCAGGCACTGATTATTGACTCCTGGTTCGACAACTACCTGGGGGTTGTGTCGTTGGTCAGGGTGACTGAGGGCACCCTCAAGAAGGGCGACAAGATCGTCATGAAGTCGACAGGCAAGGCCTGGAATGCGGACAAGGTCGGTATTTTCAATCCCAAACCCAAAGACACGGATATTCTGGAATCCGGGGATGTCGGCTTTGTGGTGGCCGGCATCAAGGACATTCATGGGGCGCCGGTGGGTGACACCATCGTTCAGCAGAAAGGCTCGGACGACATCCCGATGCTGCCCGGCTTCAAGAAGGTCAAGCCTCAGGTCTATGCGGGCCTGTTTCCAGTCAGTTCCGATGACTACAACGATTTCCGGGATGCTCTTGAAAAGCTGACCCTGAACGACGCCTCGCTGTTCTTCGAACCGGAGAGCTCGGATGCCCTCGGATTCGGTTTCCGTTGCGGCTTCCTGGGCATGCTCCACATGGAGATCGTCCAGGAGCGGCTGGAGCGGGAATACGACATTGACCTGATTACCACGGCCCCGACGGTTATCTATGAAGTCGTTACCAAACAGGGTGAGACGCTGTCGGTAGACAATCCGTCCAGTCTTCCGGATATTGGGTCCATCGAGGAGATGCGCGAGCCAATCGTGGAGGCCAGTATTCTGGTGCCCCAGGAACACCTGGGCAACGTGATCGCCCTCTGTGAGGAAAAGCGCGGCATCCAGAAGAACATGCACTTTATGTCCACTCAGGTTCAGGTGACCTACGAGTTGCCGATGGCCGAGGTGGTGCTGGACTTTTTCGACCGGATCAAGTCCGCCAGCCGCGGGTTCGCATCGCTGGACTATCAGTTTGTGCGGTTCCAGGCGGCCAACCTGGTGCGCCTCGATGTGCTGATCAACGGCGAGCGCGTGGACGCACTGGCGCTGATTGTCCATAAGGACCAGTCCCACTACCGGGGTCGCGCCCTGATCGACAAGATGAAAGAGCTGATCCCACGCCAGATGTTCGACATCGCCATTCAGGCGGCTATCGGGAATCAGGTGGTATCGCGAGTGACCGTCAAGGCGCTTCGCAAAAACGTCACCGCCAAGTGTTACGGTGGCGACGTCAGCCGGAAGAAGAAACTGCTGCAGAAGCAGAAAGAAGGTAAGAAGCGCATGAAGCAACTGGGCAATGTTGAGGTGCCTCAGGAAGCATTCCTTGCCGTATTGAAAGTGGATAACTAAAAGGCACCTGAATGGATATTGATTTCCCCCTGGTTCTGGTTGTTCTGACGTTTGCAACGGGGCTGATCTGGCTGTTGGATGTTGTATTTCTGCGTAAGCGCAGGCTCGCGGTTGTAGAAGGCGCCAGCGGGGAGGTTGAGGCTGAGGAAGAACCTAAGGAGCCCTACCTCGTTGATCTTAGCCGTTCGTTCTTCCCGGTGCTGGCGGTGGTGCTGGTTCTGCGCTCGTTTCTGGTGGAGCCTTTCCAGATTCCGTCCGGCTCCATGTTGCCTACCCTTGAAGTCGGAGACTTCATCCTCGTTAACAAATACGCCTACGGGCTTCGCCTGCCGGTTGCGGGCAACAAAATCCTGGCAGTGGATGACCCCCAGCGCGGTGACATCATGGTGTTCCGCTATCCGGATGACGGCAGCACCAATTACATCAAGCGGGTGGTCGGGCTTCCGGGAGACCGTATCCGATACCAGGATCGGGAGCTGTTTATCAATGGCGATAAAGTGGAGACACGCTTTGTTGCCCGGCTGCCACCAGTGGAGCTGAGACGTGAATACCTGGGCGACGTTGAGCACGACATCTTCCTGACCCTGGGGCGCACGGGGCGCTCTGGTGAAGGCGAGTGGGTGGTGCCCGAAGGCGAGTATTTCGTGATGGGTGATAATCGGGACAACAGTAATGACAGTCGCTATTGGGGCTTTGTTCCGGATGAAATGGTCGTTGGCAAGGCGTTCGCGATCTGGATGCACTGGCAATCGCTCACCAGTCTGCCATCCTTTGACCGAGTGGGCGGTTTGGAATAAGTACGTTGTTATTCAGGGGTGTATCTAACATGAAGAAGAACAGTCTTTCCTCCATGCATCGGCAGTCGGGTGCATCGGCGCTCGTTATCATGATTATGGTGCTCTTTTTCGGCGGCTTGCTGACACTGGCCATCAAGCTGGGGCCAGCGTATCTTGATGACATTACCATTCAGGAAGCGCTTGAGAGCCTGGAAGGAACAGAGGATCTTTCCACCATGGGGCCTGCTCAGGTGAGAAGTCTGATAAACAAGCGACTTAGCGTGAACAATGTTCGCGGTTTTGATGAAAAGAACATCACCGTTGAGAAGGACGGGGATCTGGTCATCATCAATGTGGATTACGAAGTCCGTAACAACCTGTTCCGTAATGTGGATACCGTTATCCATTTTCAACATGAGTATGAGATGAAGGGCAAGTGAGTTCGCAACCGGATCTCGAGCAGTTACAGCGACGTATCGGCTACCAGTTCAAGACGCCTGAGCGGCTGTTGCTGGCGCTGACCCATAGGAGTTTTGGCAACCAGAACAATGAGCGCCTGGAGTTCCTGGGTGATTCCATCGTTAACATGGTCATTGCTGAATACCTGTACCTGCATTTTGAAAAAGCCCGGGAAGGTCAGTTGAGCCGTCTGAGAGCCCGTATGGTCAAGGGGGTAACCCTCGCGGAAATTGGCCGTGAATTCGAATTGGGCAAGTACCTCAGGCTGGGTTCCGGTGAAATGAAGAGCGGTGGTTTCCGTCGTGAATCCATTCTTGCCGACGCTGTTGAATCCATCATCGGTGCCATATACCTGGACAGTGATTTTCACACCTGTCGGGAACAGGTTTTGCGCTGGTTTGAGGTGCGCCTTCAGAAGCTGGATCTGCAGGATACCCAGAAAGACCCCAAAACCCGGCTCCAGGAGTACCTGCAGTCACGGCAGTTTCCGCTGCCTCGCTATGACGTCATTTCCGTGGACGGTGAAGCCCACGCCCAGACGTTCCATGTTTCCTGTGCCCTGCCATCGCTGGACCGCAAAACGACCGGCACTGGCAATAGCCGTCGAATCGCCGAGCAGCAGGCCGCCCGCAATGCCCTTAAGCAACTGGGTGTGGAGAATGACTGATGAATGATGTGACTCGTCCGGAAAACCCGGACAGCCGTTGTGGTTTTGTGGCGATCGTCGGTCGGCCCAATGTGGGCAAGTCCACATTGCTGAACCACATTCTGGGCCAGAAGCTCAGTATTACGTCCCGTAAACCCCAGACAACCCGTCATCAGGTACTGGGCATCAAGACCGAAGGCCCGGTTCAGGCAATTTACGTGGATACGCCGGGAATGCACGAAGAAGAACCTCGCGCTATTAACCGGTATATGAACAAGGCGGCGACATCGGCCCTCAAGGATGTCGATGTTGCTGTGTTTGTTGTCGACCAGATGGCGTGGACGACGGCGGACGAAATGGTTCTGGAGAAGCTCAGTAGCCTGAAGTGCCCGGTGATTCTGGCAGTGAACAAGGTCGACCGCATTGAAAATCGGGAGGCCCTGTTGCCGCACCTCGATATGCTATCCCGGAAGCGCGAGTTTGCCGAGATCATTCCGTTATCAGCTCTCAAGGGGATGAACCTGGAGCCGCTGGAGGCTGCGGTCAGTCGGTTCCTGCCGGAAAGTGTGCATTTTTACCCGGATGACCAGATCACGGATCGCAGCGAGCGGTTTATGGCCTCCGAAATGGTGCGGGAGAAAATTACCCGGCAACTGGGAGCAGAACTGCCTTACTCCGTGGCGGTCGAGATCGAAGAATTTCGCAAGGACGGTAAGACTCTTCACATTTCTGCGCTGATACTGGTAGAGCGTGAGGGCCAGAAGAAGATCATTATTGGCGACAAGGGCGAACGCCTGCGGCGCATCGGTCAGGAAGCCAGAACAGATATGGAGCGCCTGTTCGACAGTAAAGTCATGCTGAGGCTCTGGGTCAAGGTCAAGCGAGGTTGGGCGGACAGCGACCGGGCATTGAAAAGCCTGGGTATGAACGACTTCTGAGGCAGCTATGACGGGGCCAATGCAACAGGAGCCCGCGTATGTCCTCCACCGCCGGCCCTGGCGCGAAACCAGTCTGATGGTGGATGTGTTTTCCCTCAACGCGGGCCGGGTAACCGTGATTGCCCGTGGTGGCAACAGCGCAAAGAGCCCGCTCAAGGCACAGTTGCAACCGTTCCAGCCTCTGTTGCTGGACTGGACCGGACGCAGCGACCTGAAGACGCTGACTCAGGCGGACGTTCGCAGCGGCCCCACCCTGAAGCGCACTCTCTCCCTGTACAGTGGTCTTTACGTGAATGAGTTATTGCAGCGTCTGCTGCCGATGGCCGACCCTCACCACCAACTCTTTGCTGCCTACATTGATGTGATTGCTGAGTTGTCGGAAGCCAGTGACGTGGAGCCGGTTCTTCGACGTTTCGAGCAATCCCTGGCTGCGGAACTCGGGTATGACTTCGTCTGGGATCAGGCGATGGATAGTGGGCAGCCGGTCGAGGCCGGTGGGCTTTATTGCTATGATCCGGAGCAGGGGATTCTGGCCGAGCCCTCGCCGGGCTCCAGGCTCCGGAACCTGCCCGGGGATACACTGTTGGCGCTGGCTGATGGCGACCTCGAATCTGCGGAGTGCCGGCGCATCGCCAAGCGGGTAACAAGGGTACTTGTGGACTACCTGTTGCAGGGCAAGGTGCTCCATAGCAGAAGCCTGTTCAGTCATCATCGAGGAGACCGTAATGACCTCTAGCTCAATGAAGCCCAGAGTTTTGCTGGGTGTGAATATTGATCATGTTGCTACCTTGCGTCAGGCCAGGGGAACCCGATATCCGGATCCGGTACAGGCTGCGATTCTGGCGGAAGAGGCGGGTGCCGATGGTATCACCATCCATCCCCGCGAAGATCGCAGGCACATCCAGGACCGTGATGTGCTCCTGCTGAAGGAAATCCTCACCACCAAGATGAACCTGGAAATGGCGGTCACTGATGCGATGCTGGCATTCGCCGAGCAGGTGCGGCCGGAATGTGTGTGTCTGGTGCCCGAAAAGCGTGAAGAGCTGACAACTGAAGGCGGCCTGGATGTGGACGGCCAGGAGGCGAGGGTGGCCAAAGCCTGTGACAGGTTGGCAAAGGTTGGTGCCGAGGTCTCCCTGTTTATCGATCCGGATGTGGCGCAGATTGATGCGGCAGTCCGTTGCGGTGCGCCGGTGGTGGAGCTACACACCGGGGAATACGCGGAAGCGACAGACCCTCAGATTGTTGAGGCGGCTTTTAACACCTTGCAGGACGCAGTGACTTACGCTCGCAAGAAAGGGTTGGTGGTCAACGCCGGCCATGGGCTGCACTACCACAACACCGAACGCGTTGCCGCCATCGCGGGTATCAACGAGCTCAACATTGGCCATGCCATCATTGCCAGGGCGGTGTTTACCGGGCTCAAAGAGGCGGTAAAGGATATGAAAACAATCCTCGAAAGCGCCCGAACCTAAGGCGCTGATCGTCCCTCAGTCCACGGTTGCCTGCCGAGGGTTTTGCTGCCGGAACAACTGCTGCCAGTCAGTTTGTTCGCTCCAGGTCTGCAAGCGCTCCATGGCTGCAAGCAATTGATTCTTCTGGTACTCCATATCCGGCGCTGCGCACTTCAAGGCGGTTTCCAGTTGGTTTGCAGCAGCGCGTAACTCCGGCACGCCACAGTAACGCGTGGCGCCATGCAGTTTGTGGACGCACTCCAGTAGCTCGTCCATGTCGCCTTTGCTCCAGAGTGCCGGCACCTGGTTAATGTCGGTATGGATCTGTTCGATCAGCATGCTGAACAGTTCCTCGGCCAGATCTGCTTTTCCGGCGGCCAACTGTACGCTTTCGGCCACGCTGACACAGTCAGGCTGTTTCTTTCTGGTTGACGGGCGAACCGAGCGGCGTGTATCGCGCACCTCGGGTACCGGCAGGTGTCCATCATCCGGGTCGGGGTGGCAGGTATAGCCAGTGTAGTCATGAATAATGTCGATCAGTTGGCTGTTGCTAATGGGTTTGGCCAGGTAGCCATCGAATCCCTGCTGGATCAGGCGGTCCTGCTCCTCTGCAAGGGCATGGGCCGTGAGCGCAATGATCGGAGTACGATGGCTGGCGCCATCAAGGCTTCTCAATCTCTCAGTGGTTTCCACCCCGTCCATTCCGGGCATCTGAAGATCCATGAAAACCAGGTCGAACGAGTGTTGGCGCGCCTTGCTCAGCGCTTCAAAGCCGCTGGTTGCTCCCTCAGCTACAACGCCGCAGTCGTTGAGCAGGGTCATTACCAGCTTCAGGTTGGCATCGTTGTCGTCCACCGCCAGCACTCTGGGTACGCGTGTTGATTGGGTTGGCAACTCACGGCTAATGGCATGGGAATGATCCGGCAACTGGCGTTGCCGGTTGCTGATACCGTGCACCAGCAGCAACAGTTCGTCGTACAGGGAGTCGCGGCATACTGGCTTGGTCAGGTGGCCACTGGCCAGCCCCGATAGCGGTGTATCGTGAGTTTCAAGGGTAGGGGTCAGCAGCAGTGTGCGGCAATCCCGCTCCAGCTCCAGGGACCGTACTAACGAGCAGTATTGGCTTGAATTCAGCAGGTGACGGGTGATGCCGACAACCGCAACGGCGTAACCGGACTGCTCTTTTTGAGCTTCCTCTATCTGCTCCTGCATGGCACCCGGTGATGAAACCCGGTCGACCGTCATGCCCCATTCCCGGAGCATATGTTCTACCGCCAGGCCGGTGGTTTTCTGTTGGTCAAGGTAGATGGCCCTTTCGCCGCGCAAAGAGTCTTTGGGCGCGATGGCTTCGCCGTTAGAAGACAGTTCCGAGGTCAGGGTAAACCAGAACGTGGAGCCCTTGCCCAGCTCACTCTCAAGCCCGATCTTGCCGCCCATTTCCTCAACCAGGCGCTTGGAGATCGCAAGCCCCAGTCCGGTGCCACCGTATTGCCGGGCAGTAGACGCGTCGGCCTGGCTGAAGGCGTTGAACAGGGACTGCTGCTGAGCTCGCGAGAGCCCGACACCGGAATCGGTAATGCTGAGTCTCAGGGTGATCCGGTTACTCTCTTTATCTTCTTCTTCAAGGCTGGCGCGCAGGACCACTTCACCGGTCTGGGTGAACTTGATGGCATTGTTGACCAGGTTGGTGATCACCTGCTTTACCCGTAGGGGATCGCCCATGATGTTGTCGGGTACATCATTGTAGACCAGTGGTACCAGGTCCAGGTTCTTGCTGTGAGCCGCCGGAGCCAGCATGACCATGACCTCTTCTACGATGTCCCGGAGTTGGAAGGGAATGCGGTCGAGGATGAGTTTGCCGGCCTCGATCTTGGAGAAATCCAGAATGTCGTTGATGATGGTCAGCAGTATTTCCGATGACTTGCGGATGGTGCTCAGGTGATCCCGCTGCTGGCGCGGTAGCGGGCTTTTAAGCAGTAACTCGGTGAAGCCGATGATGCCATTCAGCGGGGTGCGGATTTCATGGGACATGTTGGCCAGGAATTCCGATTTGATGCGGCTGGCTTCCAGGGCTTCCTTGCGGGCGAAATCGAGTTCGATGTTCTGGATTTCGATGGTTTCCAGGGTTTCTCTCAGGTCTTCCGTGGCCTGGTCAATGTTCTGCTGCATTTCCGCCTGGGCTTTGCTCAGTTCCCCGGCCATGGCGTTCAGGCCAGATTCCAATTGCTCGAATTCAGGGCCGGCGCGGGTATAGACCCGAGTGTCCAGTTTGCCTTCCTTGAGTTTGGCCACCGCCTCATTGAGTTCAAAGACAGGATCGGTAAACGAGCGGCTCATGCGTAGCGCAATCATCAGGCTGAGGAGTACGCCGCCTAAGACGAGCAACAGGGAAATCAGCAGTGCTTTATAGGTTTCCTTTTCGGTGCGTATGTGGGACATCTCCACGGTTACCCAGCCGATCGGTTTCTTGCCCGCCCCCACGTTCTGGCGGGAATCCGGGTCCAGCATGCTTTCGATCATCAGGTCCTGGAGATAGACCGGTGTCACGAAAACAGTACTGTCGGCGCGGGTAACCCGTACCGCTTCTTCGCCGGTCAACGTGTCCTTGCCAATATCGTCGGAGCTGCCGGGGCCTGTGTGCAGCAGCCGGTTATGCTCGCTGTCGAAGAAGGTAATCGAGCGCACATCCTGCTCTTCCAGAAGGGCGTTGGAGAGGCTGCTGAGCAGGCTTCTGTTGGCAGTGAACAGGCCGTATTCCGAGCCGGCTGACAGCTGCCGCGAAAGCGACTCGCCACGATCCTGCAGGAGGCTTTCAATGTTGTTGACCCAGCTGTAGGTGAAGAAAAGCCCCAGCATCAACGTGGTCAGAAGGGTGGGGACGAGTGTCACCACCAGTACTTTTTTGCGTATGCCCCAGCGCCGCATAGTGAGTTCCCGATTGACGTCGCCGGCCTGATATCCGGCATTCTTCCCTGTCAGAATAGTTGATTCCACGCAGTCTGGCCGTGATGGCGTCCCCGGATATAGCCCACAGTCATGGATATAGCGAGAAGCTGTATTGGGAGACTGCGGATATTCCGCGTATCATGCGAACCCGGAGTGTATCACAGGCTTGTGTCGTCGGCGTTACCCGCTGGCGGCGGGTTCCGGAAGAATTGAGGAAGGTTACAACATGCATTTCCCGACCATCGAAGATTATGTAGGGCATACGCCTCTTGTGCGTCTGCAGCGACTTCCGGGCGAGACCAGCAATGTGATTCTGGCCAAGCTTGAGGGTAATAACCCCGCCGGTTCGGTGAAAGATCGTCCTGCTATCAGCATGATCCAGGAAGCAGAGCGCCGGGGTGAAATCAAACCAGGCGATACCCTGATCGAAGCCACCAGTGGAAATACCGGAATTGCCCTGGCGATGGCGGCTGCCATCAAGGGCTACCGTATGGTGCTGATCATGCCAGCGAACATGAGCGAGGAGCGTCGAGCGTCGATGCGCGCCTATGGGGCGGAGATTGTCACCGTCACCAAAGAGGAAGGCATGGAAACCGCCCGCGACCTGGCCCAACAAATGGAGGCGGAAGGCAAGGGTAAAGTGCTGGATCAGTTTGCCAACCAGGACAACCCGCTGGCGCATTACCGCACCACCGGCCCGGAAATCTGGGAGCAGACGGCAGGGCGGGTTACGCATTTTGTCAGCTCCATGGGTACCACCGGAACCATCATGGGCGTGTCCAGGTATTTCAAGGAACGGAATCCCGATATCCAGATTGTTGGCCTGCAGCCCCAGGAAGGAGCGTCTATCCCCGGTATCCGGCGCTGGCCGGAGCCGTACCTGCCGAAAATTTTTGATGCCACCCGTGTGGACACGGTCATGGACATCGGCCAGCAGGAAGCTGAGGACACCATGCGTGCCCTGGCCAGCGAGGAAGGCATTTTCTGTGGTGTTTCATCAGGTGGCTCCATCGCTGCAGCCCTCAAGCTGTCCGCACAGGTTGAAAACGCGGTGATCGTGGCCATTATCTGTGACCGGGGTGATCGTTACCTTTCCACCGGTGTGTTTCCCGGTGCCTGAACCCATCAAGACCTGAATCCAGTTAAGAGACTTTCTATGAGTAGAAGACGCAGGAAGGCCCTGCCAAGCGAACCGGTGCGCTGTGTGATTGAAACCCTCAGTCACGATGGCCGGGGCATCGCCCGGGACAACGGTAAGGCACAGTTCGTCGACGGCGCCCTGCCTGGCGAGACGGTCATGGCCAAATTTACCAGTACACGCAGCAAGTTCGATGAATTACGTGCTGTGGAAGTGCTTGAAGCCGACGACGCGCGTATGACTCCGCCCTGCGACTTTGCCGACCTGTGTGGTGGGTGTAGTCTTCAGCACATGAGTGGCGATGCCCAGATCCGGTTCAAGGAAGATACCCTGCGGGAGCATTTTGCCCATTTTGGGGGCATTGAACCGGACGAGTGGGTGGCGCCCATGCGTTCCCCGGCTCTGGGCTATCGTCGCAAGGCACGGCTGGGCGTGAAATACGTGCCAGCACGGGAATCGGTGCTGGTCGGGTTTCGGGAAAAGCGCAACAGTTTCCTGACCGATATTGATCGTTGCGTGGTGTTGGATCCGCGTATCGGCGATCGCATCACGCCGCTACGTGAACTTCTTCATGGCATGGACGCCTATCGTCGCATACCGCAGGTGGAAGTCGCCTGCGGCGACGATTCGGCGGCGATGATATTCCGCAACATGGATCCGTTGAGCGATTCCGACAGGCAGTCGTTGATCGATTTTGGCCAGGCCCATGACTTGCATATCTATCTGCAACCGAAAGGGCCGGATACGGTTCACAGAATCTGGCCCGAGACCGGCGAAGAGCGACTGTCCTACGACATGGAGGAATTCGACCTGACCATGAAGTTCCATCCCATGGACTTTACCCAGGTCAATGTGGACATCAATCGAAACATGGTACATCGGGCCGTCGAGTGGCTGGACGTCCAGCCCGGTGAGCGGGTGTTGGACCTGTTTTGCGGACTGGGTAATTTCACCCTGCCGCTGGCTCGCCGTGCCGGGCAGGTGGTTGGAGTGGAAGGTGACGATGCCATGGTCGTCCGCGGGCGGGAAAATGCGGAACTCAACGGGCTATCGAATGTCGCATTCCACGGCGCTGACTTGCAGGCGGATTTCACAGCACAACCGTGGGCAGCGGAAGGGTTTGACAAAATCCTGATTGATCCGCCGCGTTCCGGAGCCCAGGAGGTGTGTGAATACCTAACAGCCTTTGGTGCGAAGCGAATTGTTTATGTCTCCTGTAACCCGGCCACGCTGGCTAGGGACGCAGGGGTGATGGTGCGTAATGGTTATCGACTGGTGAGGGCGGGCGTTATGGACATGTTTCCCCACACCACTCATGTTGAATCCATGGCGATGTTCGAGCGCGTGGATAATTGATGCCTCTCGGGACCGGTCAGGGATGGCCGGATAAGCGACCAGGAAGAACAAGAGCGATATGGTAAAAGTTCGCGAAGACTATGCAGTGACGGGTGACGGCCAGGTTGATATCGAGCGTTGGGTCCGTCAGATCGAGTCACAGACGCATCTTGAGGATGCTGAACAGTTCCGGCGGGCCTGTGAAATGGCCGCCGCGATTGATGTCCAGGCGGTACGCGAGGACAGGGTCTGGGCCCCGGGGGCCAGCAGCTTCCGAACCGGCATCGAAATGGCTCAGGTACTGGTGGAACTGCACCTCGACCAGACCAGCCTGGTGGCAGCAATTCTCTACCGGGCAGTGCGGGAGGAACGGATTCCCCTGGAGGACATCCGCAAGGAGTTCGGCGATGAGGTGGCCGGGCTGATTGATGGTGTTCAGCAGATGGCGGCAATATCGTCCATCCATCACCCTCTTAAGGGTAATGTGCTGGGCCAGACCGAGGGCCAGCTCGATAACGTTCGCAAGATGCTGGTCACCATGATCGACGACGTCCGGGTGGCGCTGATCAAGCTTGCAGAGCGGACCTGCGCCATTCGTGCGGTGAAAAACGCGTCTGAAGAGAAGCGCATGCGTGTGGCCCGCGAGGTGTTTGATATCTATGCGCCGCTGGCGCATCGACTGGGAATCGGTCACATCAAATGGGAACTGGAAGATCTTTCGTTCCGCTACCTGCACGAAACCGCTTACAAAAAGATCGCCAAGCTGCTCGATGAAAAACGGCTTGACCGCGAAAGCTACATCAAGCGTGTCATCACCACCATCAAGGACGAACTGGATGCGTCTGGAATAGACGGTGAGCTTTCAGGGCGTGCGAAGCACATCTACAGTATCTGGCGGAAGATGCGGCGCAAGGGCATCGACTTTTCCCAGGTGTACGATGTTCGGGCCGTCCGTATCTTGGTGCCTGAGGTCCGTGACTGTTACGCCGCGCTTGGTATCGTGCACACACTCTGGCGCCATATTCCCAACGAATTCGACGACTACGTTGCCAATCCCAAGGAAAACGGGTATCAGTCCCTGCACACGGCTGTCATCGGCCCTGAAGGCAAGGTGATGGAAGTGCAGATCCGTACCCAGGCCATGCATGAGGAAGCTGAGCTTGGCGTTTGTGCTCACTGGCTCTACAAAGGCATGGATAAGGGCAACCGGTCCGTGGGCTATGACGCCAAGATCAACTGGCTGCGGCAAGTGCTGGAGTGGCAGGAGGAACTCGGCGACCTGTCCGGGCTGGCGGATCATCTCAAATCCGATGTCGCCTCCGATCGGGTCTATGTGTTCACGCCCGAAGGCCATGTGGTGGACCTGCCACAAGGCGCGACGCCGGTGGACTTCGCCTATCGTGTGCACACGGAAATCGGTCATGCCTGTCGCGGGGCCAAGGTTAATAGCCGTATCGTGCCGCTGACTTACCCGCTGAAGACCGGCGACCAGATATCCATTCTCACGTCCAATAACCAGGCGCCCAGCCGTGACTGGCTTAACCCGAGCCTGGGCTATATCCAGACTTCCCGTGCCCGGGCCAAGGTTACCCACTGGTTCAAGCAACAGGACCGCGATCGCAACATTGTTGATGGTCGGGCCATTTTGGAAGACGAGTTCAAACGCCTGTCGCTGTACGAGGTGGACCTCAACGACCTGGCTCGCAAAGTGAATTACCAGGCTGCCGAGGACATGTATGCGGCAGTGGGGGCCGGGGATCTTCGACCCACCCACGTGGCCAACGTCGCCCAGCAGATGCTGGAGCCGAAATCCGAGCAACTGGATCTGAAACTCAGCACCCAGAGGCGCAAGCCCTACGACACCGAATCGGATATCCAGATTCTGGGTGTTGGCAAACTCAAGACCCAGGTGGCGAAATGCTGCAAGCCCCTGCCGGGTGATCCGATCGGTGGCTACATCACCGTCGGCCGTGGTGTCACCGTGCATCGGCAGGATTGCATCACCTTCCTGAATCTGAAGGAGTTCGAGCCCAATCGGATTATCGAGGTGAGTTGGGGCGGTCAGCCTGTGGCCGTGTATCCCGTTGATGTAGAAATTGAAGCTTACGATCGCTCCGGGTTGTTGCGGGATATCACCCAGGTGCTGTCGTCTTCCAAAAGTGACGTTCTGGCACTCAATACCCTGTCCAACAAGGATGAGAACACAGCCACCATGACCGTGACCCTGGAAATTTCCAGCCTTGATCAGTTGGCCAAGTTGCTCGCCCAGATTCGCAATCTCCCCAACATCATTAATGTCAGGCGAAAGCGATCATGAGCTATTCCATTGACGATCTTAAAACCTTGATGACACGGCTTCGGGACCCGGAGTCCGGGTGCCCGTGGGATACCCGCCAGAGCTATAAGACCATCGTGCCCCACACCATTGAAGAGGCCTACGAGGTTGCCGATGCCATCGACCGTGAAGACTACCCGCACCTGGAAGATGAACTGGGTGATCTGCTGTTTCAGGTGATCTTCTACAGCCAGATGGGGAAGGAAGATAACCACTTCGACTTCGACTCGGTGGTTGATAACCTCGTGCGCAAGCTGGTCCGGCGTCATCCCCACGTGTTTCCGGAAGGCACCCTGGAAAGCAGGATCGATCCGCACAACCGGCCCAGTGAGGCTGACATCAAGGCGAGCTGGGAACGTATCAAGGCAGAGGAGCGGGCGGCGAAGCCGGAGGCGTCTGTGGAGACTGCGCCATCAAGCCGGCTCGACGGCATTGCCCGGACGCTCCCCGCAATGGTGCGCGCTGAGAAACTTCAGCGTAGGGCCGCCAACCATGGCTTTGACTGGCCAGAGGTTGAACCGGTCTTCGACAAGCTTCACGAAGAGATCGATGAGCTAAAGAAAGCCTGGTATGACGCGAGCTCTGGCGATGGTCCGGCGGAGGCGGTGGAGGACGAGCTGGGTGATCTGTTGTTTGTGTGCGTCAACCTGGCACGTTTCATGAAGGTTAATCCTGAGCAGGCCCTCAACAGCACCAATCACAAGTTTGAGATGCGATTCCGTGCTATTGAGGAGCACCTCGAACGCGAAGGCCGTGATCTTGATGGCGAATCGCTGGAGGCATTGGACGCCGTCTGGCAAGCCGTCAAAGGGGTTGAAAAGACTCGTAAAAGGTAACGGATAAGTACAATCCGTTACCAAGTTTTCCGCCCCTGGTGCGGTCGCTTCGTCTACACTTCCGGTTAAGGATGCACACACTTCGTGCACCCTGTGGGCCACCAAGAAGATGCAGGAGTGAAGGCACCATGAAAATCAAAGATCTGGTCAACTACTGGGACAAGCACGCACGTGGTCGGCTGACCCGTGATGCGTATTTTGCCGACCTCTCTGACCAGCATCACAAGCGACTGGAAAAACTGGCCGCGTTGTATCCGATGAAGTCTTCCCAGGACCTGATGCGAGACCTGATTTCCGCTGCTCTTGATGAGCTGGAAACCAGCTTTCCGTACGTTCAGGGGTCTAAGGTTGTTGCGTTCGATGAAGACGGCTTCGAAATCTATGAAGATCAGGGGATGACCCCGCGCTTCATCAGTCTCAGCCAGAAGCATATCCAGCGGCTGAAGGCGCGCCAGCTCGAATCGGTTGCCTGATCAGGCCAACGCCTGATTGATCGCGACGGCCCTGTGATACCCGACGGGGTGGCTTCACCACCCCGCAGAGAAGTGCCCCCGCTTTATTTATCCTTGCCTTCCAGCTTGTCCTTCAACGGGCTCAGCCTGACCAGGTCGTCCAACGCGGCGCCAATCATGTCATTCAGTATGTCGCTCTCTGAACGGTCCGGGTAAAGCTCGGCCAGTGCTGCTATGCGCGCGGCATCTTCCAGCGGCAAGCGGAGATTGTAATCGTGGCTGCGCTCAACAGACTCTTTCTTGCTTTCCCAGTGCTTGGGCAGATCGGTTACTTTCATGGATACTCCTTGCGGCGACAGGCTTTAATCGTTAGAAAGGCTTTATAAGAGTAAACAGTATCGTTAGTTTACTTCGCCTCCGTCAATTTAAAAGGACGTCAATGTGACTGAGCTACACCCTGACCTTCGAGAAAACGTTCGCATGCTGGGCGAGTTGCTGGGGCAGAGTATCCAGCGTCACCCCGGGCAAGATTGCTACGAGTTGATAGAAGAAGTGCGGGCGGCTGCCAAGGCCGACCGTCGCCAGGAAAGCGGTTCCGGCCAGCGCCTGGTCAACCTGCTGGGCAAGCTTCGTGATGACGAGTTGCTGCCGGTAACCCGCGCCTTTAACCAGTTCCTGAACCTGGCCAATCTGGCGGAACAATACCACGGCATCCGCCGCAAGCGGGGTCATCAATCGGACCTGATGGTGGAATCCCTCGAAGAGGTGTTTGGCCGCCTCAAAGACGGTGGCGTCAGTGCCGATGAACTGCACAGGCGAGTGGCTGACCTTCGTATCGAGTACGTTCTGACAGCACATCCCACCGAAGTGGCCCGCCGTACGCTGATCATGAAGTACGACGAAATGTCCGATTGCCTGGCCCGACTGGATCATGAGGACCTGTTGCCCGCGGAGCGTGATGAAATCGTCGGACGCCTGTCGCAACTGGTCACCGAAGCCTGGCACACGGATGAGATTCGGCATGAGCGCCCGACGGCGGTTGACGAAGCCAAGTGGGGATTTGCCGTTATTGAGAACAGTCTGTGGCAGGCATTGCCGCGTTTTCTGAGAAGCCTGGATCTATCGCTTTCAGACGCCACGGGGAAGGGGTTACCGCTGGACGCGTCGCCCATCCGGATCGCCTCCTGGATGGGCGGTGATCGCGATGGCAACCCCAATGTAACCCATGAAGTAACCCGCAAGGTGTTCCTGCTGGGCCGCTGGATGGCAGCCGATCTCTACCTGCGGGACATCCAGTCCCTGCGAGCGGAATTGTCCATGTGGCAGGCCAGTGATGAGCTGCGGGACGTCGTTGGTGATACCCGGGAGCCCTATCGCCAGGTGCTGGCCGGGCTGAGGGAAAAACTGATCAAAACCCGGGACTGGGCGGAAGCCAGGGTTGCCGGCGAGCCCTCCGACGCCACCGGCATTCTGTTTGCCAACGAGGACTTCACAGGGCCGCTGGAGCTTTGTTATCGGTCCCTGGTGGACTGCGGGCTGGAATCCATTGCCAATGGTCCGCTGCTGGACACCATTCGCCGCGCCCACACCTTTGGCTTGCCTCTGATTCGCCTGGACATCCGCCAGGAGTCGACCCGTCATGCCGAGGCGGTTTCGGAAATGGTGGATTACCTGGGGCTGGGCGATTATCTGTCCTGGTCCGAACAGGAACGCCAGGATTTCCTGGTGCGCGAACTCAAGGGGCGCCGGCCACTGATACCCAGGCACTGGAAACCCTCCGACGAAGTCGCCGAGGTGCTGGCTACCTGCGAAGTGGTGGCAGAACAGACGCCGGAAGCGCTGGGTTCCTATGTCATCTCCATGGCCAGCAAACCGTCGGACGTGCTGAACGTGATTTTGCTGCTACGTGAAGCGGGTATGAAAAACCCGATGCGGGTAGTGCCCCTCTTTGAGACCCTGGATGACCTGCGCGGCGCCCCTGACAGTATGGCGGCGCTCTACAGCGTGGACTGGTATCGGGACTATTGCGAAGGCCGGCAGGAAGTCATGATCGGCTATTCCGATTCCTCCAAAGACGCTGGTCAGATGATGGCCGCGTGGGCTCAGTACCAGGCTCAGGAAAAGCTCACCGAGGTCGCCAATCAGTATGGCGTCCACCTCACGCTGTTTCATGGCCGCGGTGGCACCGTCGGCCGTGGTGGTGGCCCGGCCAACCGTGCAATCCTGTCTCAACCGCCGGGTTCGGTGAACGGCAGTTTCCGGATCACCGAGCAGGGCGAGATGATCCGCTTCAAGTTTGGCCTTCCCCGGCTGGCGGAACAGAGCCTGACGCTGTACACCACGGCGGTGATTGAAGCCACCCTGGCGCCACCGCGAGGGCCAGAGCCGGAATGGCGGGAGGCTATGGACTGGCTCACCGAACGCTCCCTCAAAGCTTACCGTGACGTGGTTCGGGAGAATCCCGACTTTGTTCCCTATTTTCGCCAGGTCACTCCGGAACAGGCGCTGGGCAAGCTGGCC
>NZ_DELU01000023.1:211827-212710 GCF_002352785.1 Marinobacter sp. UBA2688 | reverse complement strand
AACAGGCGCTGGGCAAGCTGGCCCTGGGTAGCCGCCCGGCACGACGCAAACCCGGCGGTGGCGTGGAAAGCCTGCGGGCCATTCCCTGGATTTTCGCGTGGACCCAGATGCGGATGATGCTGCCCAGCTGGCTGGGTAGCGACGTTGCCCTGGAGGAGGCATTTCACAACGACCGCGTGCCGGTGCTGCGGGAGATGATGCAGCAATGGCCGTTCTTCAAAACCTACGTGGATATGCTGGAAATGGTGCTGGCAAAATCTGACCTGCGAATTGCCAGCTACTACGAAAAGACGTTGGTCGATGATCCAAAACTGCTTGAACTCGGCAAGAACCTGCGGGAGCGCCTGCAGGGCTGCATCCGCCATTTGCTGGAATTGAAGCAGCAGGACACCCTGCTGGAACAGGAACCTGTATTTGCCCATTCCATGCGTGTACGTAATCCGTATACTGATCCGCTACACTATTTACAGGCGGAACTGCTCAAGCGTGACCGTGAGGGCGAGGGCAAGGGCGAAGTGCCCGAGATGGTTGAGCGCGCACTCAAGGTAACCATGGCCGGTATTGCGGCCGGCATGCGGAACACCGGCTAAAGCAGGTTCAGCGGATCATAAAAAACAGGAGTAACGCCGTGGCGTTAGCGGCAAGACTGGAACGCTTTTTAACCGGCAAAGGAATTGCCTATCGGGAACTTGAGATTGATCAGGTACTTAGCTTTGACGCCGCGGTCATGGCGTCCGGGCGTCCTCAGGATGAGTTTATCCGGGCAACGCCCCTGATCGACATCAATGGCGTCGTCATGGCCGTTCACGGTTACAACACCAGTCTGGATATGGACCTGGTGCACAAGCAAACTGGCCGACGCCTGCAGCCGTTAACGGCTCCC
>NZ_DELU01000023.1:106388-211745 GCF_002352785.1 Marinobacter sp. UBA2688 | reverse complement strand
CCTGCAGCCGTTAACGGCTCGCCAGTCCGCCCGGCTGTTTGCCGACTGTGATCCGGGCTTCCAGCCGCCGGTCGGGGCTGCCTACGATCTGCCGGTACTCGTTGATGAGGATATCCTGGGATACCCCCGCACCCTCATGTGCTGCGGGACCGACAACACGCTTCTCGAGTTGGACCGCACCTCTCTGGCAAGGGCCCTGGCGGATGCCACTCAGGGCCACCTGGCGATTCGCGGGCAAAACAACGATGAGCGTGATGCCCTGACGCTGGAAGAAGTGGCCGACAAGCTGCAGAAGCTTTACCGTCTGCCGCCCATGCCAGCGCTGGCGCTGCGCATTCTCCGTTTGACGGCCAATTCCGAGGCGACCGCCCGCGAACTGGGCGAGCTGATAGAGTTTGATCCCAGCCTTACCGCGCAGATCATGCGCTATGCCCGTTCTGCCCTGTTCAACTATCCCGGTCAGATCAACTCGGTACAGGAAGCGGTGACCCGGGTTCTTGGGTTTGATCGTGTGGCCCATATCGCGCTGGGTATTGCGTCCGTGCGCGCTTTCGAAGTGCCCCGTCAGGGCATGCTGGGGATGGACCAGTTCTGGCGCCACTCTCTGTATAACGCGTTTGTTTGCCAGCGTATGGCGCCAAAGTGCCATTCCGATAAAGGCCTGGCGTATCTGTGTGGCTTGCTGCACAACTTCGGCCTACTGCTGATCGGCCACCTGTTTCCCCAGGAGTTTGACGAGCTGAATTCGCTGCGGGAAGCCAATCCCGACGCCAGCATGCATTCGCTGGAGCAACAGGTGTTCGGGGCCAGCAACGATCAACAGATGCTGGCGGTTGGCCACGGCGCCATTGGCGGCATCCTTCACCGACTTTGGGAACTGCCTGACCCGGTGGTCAAGGCCGCGGGCATGCATCAGCAGGAGGGCTACCACGGCGAGCATGAGCAGTATGTGCTCATGGTCCAGCTGGCCAATGGGCTGCTGAAGGAAAGGGGGATTGGGGATGAGTTCAACCCGGATGATGTCGCCTCCCTTGCGTCGTCCCTCGGGCTTTCCGAAGGGGACGTTGCTCGTTTGAACGAGGAGATTGACAGCGTTTCCGGGGAGCTGGACGCGCTGGCGTTATCCCTGTCATCCTGACCGTCGAGCTCTATCAGCTACAGCCGCAACTCACAGCCCGATGTAACCTTTTGGTGCATGCTACGGAGGTCCACTTTCTATGAGGGGGCTGAGTTCGTATAATGCGCCTTCCTTGGCAGGGGCTGCGGGCTCGTTGCTGCCGAGAAGCTGTCGCAAAGCCGCCGGGTTTTGCAACAGCTTTTCAAATGATAATGACTACAACGGGAGCACAGCGTTATGAGAATCATCATGTTAGGCGCGCCAGGCGCAGGCAAGGGTACGCAGGCCCAGTTCATCACCGAACGGTTTGAAATCCCGCAGATTTCGACCGGCGACATGCTTCGCGCGGCGGTGAAAGCCGAGTCCGATCTTGGCAAGCAGGTCAAGGAAGTGATGGCTTCTGGCGGCCTGGTGTCTGATGACATCATCATTGCGCTCATCGAAGAACGGGTTAAGCAGCCTGACTGCAAGAACGGCTTCCTGCTCGACGGTTTCCCCCGCACCATTCCCCAGGCCGAGGCCCTGAAAGATCAGGGTATTGTTATTGACTATGTGGTGGAAATCGCCGTTGATGACGAAGAAATCGTAAGCCGTCTGTCAGGTCGTCGGGTGCACGAGGGCAGTGGTCGCATCTATCATGTGAAGTACGATCCGCCCAAGACCGAAGGTAAAGACGACGAGACTGGCGATGCCCTCATCCAGCGCGAGGACGACAAGGAAGAAACCGTCCGTAAACGCCTGAAGATCTACCACGAGCAAACCGCGCCACTGGTCGGTTACTATCAGGACTGGGCGAAAGAAGCCCCTACCGCTGCGCCGAAATATGTGCGCGTAAAAGGCGTGGGCAGCCTGGATGACATTCGCGACCAGATTCTTACCCAACTGAAGTAACCCTGTGAAACTACTGGCACTGGATACCTCATCAGAGGGCTGCTCAGCAGCCCTGCTGGTGGATAACAGCCTGGTGGAGCGGTTCGAGCTGGCTCCCCGCGGACACACCCGCCTGTTGATGCCGATGATCCGCGAGCTTCTCGCCGAGAAGGAACTGGTGCCGGCGGACCTCGATGCGCTCGCATTTGCCTGTGGTCCGGGCTCGTTCACGGGCCTTCGCATTGCTACGGGGGTTGTCCAGGGCTTGGCCTATGGTCTCGGAATCCCCGTTATTCCAGTGTCATCCCTGGCAGCCGTTGCGGAGGATGCGATACAGCATTGGCAAATGCTGGACGGCGACGCCGTTGCAGTGGCCTTCGATGCCCGCATGGGTGAAGCCTATTGGGCCTGTTATATGTGCCGAGATGGGCAACCGGAGTTGATGGGTCACGAGCAGGTCTGCGCTCCGGCGTCTGTGACTCTGGCCGATGGCGCATCCCGGTGGTTTGGTGCCGGTCAGGGGTGGAGCCTGAAAGAAAATTTCCCGGCCGATGTTGCCGCAACCATGGACCGCATCGACGAGACTCTGGTGCCCAGGGCTTCCAGAGTGGCGGAGATCGCCGCCCGTGCCTTTCATGCGGGAGCCGGGGTACCGGCCGAACAGGCACAACCGGTATACATTCGTGATGAAGTGGCCTGGAAAAAACTGCCCGGCCGCTAACAACAACCTCACTGCTACCACCCGGAATCACTGCCGATGGAACTGTGGCACATTATTGTATTGGCCGTTATACAGGGGCTGACGGAATTTCTTCCGATCAGCAGTTCGGCCCATCTGATCCTTCCCTCACAGGTATTTGGCTGGCCGGATCAAGGCCTTGCGTTCGATGTCGCCGTGCATGTAGGGACGTTGGCAGCGGTGATCTGGTACTTTCGCGCGGAAGTGGGCCGTCTCACGGTTGCCTGGGTTGGAGATACGGTTCGGGGCCGTGTCGGGCAGGATAGTGGCCTTGCGTGGGCGGTCATCGCCGGCACCATTCCAGCCGGACTGGCTGGTCTGTTGCTTAATGATTTCATTGAAACCTCCCTGCGTTCCGGGTTGGTGATTGCGGTTTCGACCATCGGTTTTGGTTTGGTGCTGTGGTGGTCGGACGCGGTGGGACGTCGTAACCGGGACCTGCCGGCATTGACCATGAAAGATGCAGTGATCATTGGCGTGGCCCAGGCGCTGGCTCTCATTCCGGGCACCTCCCGATCCGGTATTACCATCACGGCGGCTCTGTTTCTCGGGTTTGGACGGGAGGCCGCCGCCCGATTCTCGTTCCTGTTGTCGATCCCGCTGATTCTCGCCGCCGGTCTGCTGAAAACCCTGGAGCTGGTGGAGCAGGGCGGGGCAACCGACTGGGCGGCTATTGCCCTGGGTGCTGCGCTGTCATTTGTCAGTGCCGTGGTCTGTATCCACCTGTTTCTCAAGTTCCTTGAGAGACTTGGCCTGATGCCGTTCGTTATATACCGCCTGGTACTTGGTCTGCTGTTGCTTGTCATGCTCTGGTAGTGCAAACATTGAACAGCCTGCTTTAAAATTGCTCCAGGATCTTCCATAATCCACTACCTGTGGTCTTTTTAACCGGTGTACCAGAATGATCGGTGGTGTTAACCCAAACAGCAGTCTTCCTTTCCAGTCCGGCAACAGCAGCCCGGTTCGTGAGCGCAGTGACATCGCTCGTGCGCCTGCGTCCGCCCCCGATAACGATAGCCAGGCCGTTCGCCGTGATCTCACCGATGCACGGCCCCCCAACGCCGAACAACGGCCGGTTCCTTCTGCTGAGTCGCTAGAACGCCGTGTCGAGGCACGTCAAGCCGCGGAGGACGTGCGCCTGGAGCGTTTCCGTGCCGATGAAGTTTCCCTGAGCACCTCCAGAGCCCTGTCCACGTTTGCCGATGTCGCCGCCGGAGGCGATGTTGCGGATGCAGGGCTCTCAGGCATCGATATCCTGGTTTGATGTCGCCAGGAAACACCCTGTCTGAACTTGCCGTTGGCTGCAGCCCCCTTGGCGATCTCCACGCTGCACGTTCCCTGTCTGAAGCATTATCGTTGCCTTTGCTGGGTACGCTTCGTCCGCGAGACGTGCGGGATTACCCAGTGCTGCTGTTTCTGGATGAAAATGGTCTTGGCCTGCAGGTTACCGGCAAGGGGGCTCCAGGGCCTGTCAGAGCCGAGTTCGTGACCGGAAAGGCGGGATACCGGAGAGAACACGGCGGTGGCACCGGACAACTGATTGCCAAGGCTGTTGGCCTGAAGAAAGCCCGCCAGCCCCTTCATGTTCTGGATGCAACGGCCGGTCTTGGCCAGGACGCGTTCGTACTGGCCTCCCTGGGCTGCAGGTTAACCCTTTTCGAACGTTCGCCGGTTATCCATGCGTTGCTTAGTGATGGACTTTCCCGTGCGGCCCTGAACGAGCAGAGCGCGCCCATTGTCGCCCGGATGGCATTGCAGTCGGGTAGCAGTATCGACTGGTTATCGCAGGCGGGCGCGGGCGCCGCGGATGTGATCTACCTTGACCCGATGTTTCCCCATCGCGACAAGTCGGCCCTGGTCAAGAAGGAAATGCAGGTGTTTCGCACGGTGGTGGGAGACGACGATGATTCACCAGCGTTGTTGAAGGCCGCGTTGGCAGTGGCAACCTATCGGGTTGTCGTCAAACGCCCGCGCAAGGCGGAGCCAGTGAGTGGCCCCGAACCCACCACCCGTATTGAAGGAAAGAGCAGCCGGTACGATATCTACTCCATCAAGGCGTTTCCTGCCGGATAGGTCACCGGTCGCGTTCAGGCCCCAAGCATGGTCACCTGCTGAATGGCCTGGCGTTTTTCCACACTTAGCACCAACCGTGCGTCTTCCGCTACTTCATCCAGGCCGTCGGTGTAGCACAACAGTCCGTCGTCATCGGTGGTGATAACGCCATTGTGCTGCATGTTGGCGATGAAGTTACGGAACAGGGTCTTGTCGAAGAACTCCGGCGCATTGAGGCCGAACAGGATGGACATACGTTCGGCCAGAAGCGTGCTCTGCTCTTCCAGTTCGCCGGCGGTAATCTTACCCGATCCGTATTTGCGCAGGATGCCGATGGCAATGTGATAGCGTTCTAGGGTCTGGATGATGAACCGTGACAGCACCCGCAGGCGCAGCATGGCATCGGTGCCTTCCTCAGGGCGGCTGATCCTGTCTTCCTCTTCTTCGAACAGCAACCCTTTCTCCAATAGAACGTCGATCCATTGGTTGATGACCCCGTCAATCTCCTCGGCGTCGTATTTGAGGAACAGTTCGGATTTCAGATAGGGGTACGCCACGCTGGCCAGGAACTCAATTTTGTCCCGGCGCAGGGAGTTCTTGTTCTCAAACAGGCTCGCGATCAGAGACGGCAGGGCAAACAGATGCTGGATATTGTTGCGGTAATAGGTCATCAGGATCGCGTTGCTGCCTTCCAGCGCGATGATGTCACCCAGTTTCTGGGGCTGGCGCGTGATCAGGCCCATGTTTTCGCAGTAGTCGACCCAATCCTTGCCACTGCCTTCCGGCAGCGTGATGGTGTCGGCGTAGGGAAAGGCTTTCAGCAGGTCGGCATACTGGTCCATCAGGCGAATCAACTGGCCTTCATCCATAGCCAGGCGATCGGTGCCCAGCAAAACCGTTGCAGTCATGCCAATGGGATTGACGGCGACAGATGCGTTAATGCTGGACGCAACACGATTGGACAGTTCAGACACCGCCTGATTGAGCCATTTTGGCCGGTATTCGGAATCGTAGGCTTCTTCCCGCCAGCTTGGTTCGACTTCGTTCAATACCTCAGCAAGGGGAATGGCTTCACCGAAGTTTACAGCGACCTGGCCAAACGAGTTGCTCAACTTGCGAACGGTCTTGGCAATCGCGAACACGCTCTCTTTCTGTTTTTTCTTGCCCCGTAGTTCACCGAGGTAAGAACGGCCTTCCATCACCTTCTCGTAACCAATGTATACCGGGACGAACACGATGGGCTTGCGATGGTCTCGCAGAAAGCTGCGGACGGTCATGGACAGCATGCCGGGCCGAGGCTGGAGCATGCGGCCCGTGCGGCTGCGCCCGCCCTCCACGAAGTACTCAACGGAATAGCCGCGGGAGAACATCACGTGCATGTATTCGTTGAACACGGTGGCGTAGAGCGGGTTGTCACGGAAGCTCCGACGCATGAAGAACGCGCCGCCGCGTCGCAGGATGGGGCCAACAATAGGCATGTTCAGGTTGATGCCGGCGGCAATGTGCGGGGGCATCAGCCCGTTCTTATAGAGCACGTAGGACAGCAGCAGGTAATCAATATGGGAGCGATGGCAGGGAACATACACCACGGCATTGTCCTGGGCTTCTTCCTTGGCAACGCGGATGTTGTTGATAGCGATGCCGTTGTAGATACGATTCCACAGCCAAGACAGCACCACTTCCAGGAAGCGTATGGTCACGATGGACATGCTGGCAGCGATCTCGTCCGCATATTTGTACGCCTTGGCGCGCACCTTTTCCGGGGGGATGTCATCCTTTCGGGCAGTTTCCCGGATGGCTTCCTTGACCGCCTGGGTCCGCACCAGTCCACCCACCAAGGTGCGGCGGTGAGACAGGTCCGGGCCGAGCACGGCTTGGCGCACCCTGCGGAAATGGGTACGGAGAATGCGGGCGAGCTTACGGTTGGCGCGTTCCTCGCTATGGCGGTATTCGTCAATCACCTGCTTCAGGGACAGGGGCTGATTGAACTGCACGTAAGTGCTACGCCCATGCACCATGATGATCAGGAATTTCTGCAAACGTCCAGCCACGGACCAGGTGTCGGACAGCAGCAGTTTGACCAGCGATTTTTCCTTGTCCGGGGAGCGCCCCCAGAACAGCGACACAGGGACGATCTGAACATCCTGCTCAGGGTGTTCCAGGCCATGGCGAACCAGCGCCCGGAACTCACCGGTGGGAACGGGCGTCTGGCGACGACGGAAAAGACCACCAATCCGACGGTAGAGAAAAAAGAAGGAGTGGTTCGGACCGTTCTTGACCGGCAGGGACGACTCGGCACCAGGCAGGCCAGCTCGCAGCACCTCCTGTTCCAGGACCAATCGGCTGGACAGCGAGCTGTACTGCAGTACGTAGCAAACCGGTTTTTCCGGGTCTACTCCCAGGGCTTCCACGCTGTTGCCGCTCACATCCGTCCGGACCCACAAAAACAGGATTTTGCGGAAAAGGGTCAGGATCAGGCTGCGAAGGCCCAGGAAAAAACGCATAAACGGTCGCTCCGGTTCACAAAACAGGCGGTAAGTTTACTTGGTTGCGTGCAGTGCGGAAAGCCATGCGGTCGTTCTGTTGTGTTGTGCCGCTGTGATACATTTCCAGCTCTACCCACATAATAGCTTCTGGACACGGATTATGGCGTTATGGACTCCCGGCTGGTCTTCGAAAGGGCCCGACGATGACGATCTTGTGTTGGCCATCGACGGTGATGCGGTGCTGAAGCCCGACGTTGGCTGGCTGAAGCCTTGGCGGATGATTGCCCCTAGTACGCACGGTGATATCGGGCCGGTGTATGTTGGCCAGATGGACGGCAAGCCTGTCTACGTAGCCGAAGCCGACGCGGCCAGACTGGCGGGGTCTACAGAACGGGTGACGCTTCGGGAAGCGCTGCTGCTGATGGAGGATGCTCCCGCGGAAATGCTGGGCACCGCGTTCCAGGTGCATCAGTGGTGGCGGGATCACCGCTTCTGCGGCCGCTGTGGTGAATTGACAGAGCTGCACCCGTTGGAAAGGGCCAAGTGGTGCAAGCCCTGCGGCATTCCCTGGTATCCCAGGCTGGCGCCCTGCGTAATTGTGGTTATCCGCCGTGGTGAACGCATGTTGCTGGCCCGGTCATCGCGGACAAAGCGTCATTATTTCAGCCTGATTGCGGGCTTTGTGGAGCCGGGTGAAACCATTGAAGCGGCGGTTGCCCGGGAAGTGAAAGAGGAAACCGGCCTTGAGGTTAGTGGGGTTCGCTACCACTCCTCTCAGCCATGGCCGTTTCCCCATCAGTTAATGCTGGGCTTTTTTGCAGACTACGCCGGGGGCGAGCTGGTGCTGCAGGAAGACGAAATTGCGGAAGCGGACTGGTTTCTGCCGGGCGATATGCCACCTGTGCCGCCGGTGACCACCATCTCTGGCGGCCTGATCCAGGCCATGGTGCGGGAAATTAAAGGGCAGGGGGCATCGTCGTGACTGCGCCAAGAGTGCTGGTCTTTGATTCAGGCGTTGGCGGATTGAGCGTTGCTGCTTGTATCCATCAACAATTGCCGGGGGTGAAGTTGGTGTACCTGGCTGATAACGCTGGCTTTCCTTACGGCGCCCAGCCGGAAGCGGTGGTCATTGAGCGCAGCCAGACACTGATCCGGCTGGCGCTGTCGGAATTTCCCTGTGATGTCATTGTGGTGGCGTGCAACACTGCGAGCACTGTGGTATTGCCGCATCTTCGGACCATGACACCGATACCGGTGATCGGCGTGGTGCCGGCGGTAAAGCCTGCGGCGGCGGTGTCTGAAAACCGCCGTATTGGTCTGCTGGCCACCCCCGCCACTGTTCGTCGGCCCTACCTTGCCGACCTGATTGACGAGTTTGCCAGTGATTGCACGGTGGAACGGCTGGGGCATCCGGACTTGGTGCAATGGATCGAAAATCTGGTGTCCGGTTCGCCAGTCCCCGAACAGGCCTTGTCCGTGGCATTGCAACCATTCCGGGACGTGGGTGTGGACACTGTGGTTCTGGGCTGCACTCATTACCCGCTGATAAAGGATCTGCTGCAGAGCCAGTTGCCGACCGTAAAACACTGGGTGGATTCCGGAGAGGCCATCGCCCGCCGAGCGGCCTGGTTATTCGAACAGCAGGGGCTGGAAGTGAAAAGTCTTATGGCCCTCAACAGCGATGGGGATGTGGTTGATGCCGCCCTGTTTTCCGGGGACATCCCACGAGGTATCGGGGAGTTCCTGGATGGGCTCAGCCTGGCCACCAACGACATCCGTGGTAACTGGTCCTCGTCGGTAGTCGGTGCTATAGCAAGCGGGTCAGCTTGAACATGGCCAGGAACTCCAGTGCCGGTAAGGATCGGCGGTGGCAACAGTAGGTTTTAAAGTTGTCGCCACGGAATCGTGACTTGGTAAATTCCAGGCCCTTGAAGTTGTAAAGGAAGTTCCCCTTCTCATACAGGCCGTGCATGATGCGCTTGAGCAGTCGGCTTTCCTGGTGCTCGGTAGCCGGGTCCAGGGATAGCGGAATTAAACCCAGGTCCAGATAGGGCACGCCTTCGGCCTTGAACACATCCATGGCATGGGCCATCAGGGTGTAGAAAATACCCTGGCGGAAATCCGCGTTGGCCCTTGAGATGTTGGGCACGTAACTGATGATCTCGTTATTGCGGTAGATGGGGTCGAAGTAGATAAAGCCCACGGCCTTGCCATCCTGGTACGCGTAGAAATGGCGTTCGTTCTCCCGGTACTCCATCTCCATGGGACGTATCAGGAAACGGATCTCCTTGCTCTTGCATTTACGGGTGCGAATCCAGGCATCGGAAATTTCGCGGGTGTGGTCATCGCTGAAGCGCTCCTTCACGGTAATGCCGTTTTTTTCCGCCTGGTTGAGGGCCGTGCGCAGGATCTGTTTCTTCTTCCCGCTGAGCGACCAGTTTTTCAGGTTGATACGGGATTCGCTGCCAAACTGGGTGCCAAACAGGCCAAAGCGGCGGTAGAGGTAGTCCACGACAGGTTTGGATACCTGGATGTAGCAGGCGGAAGGGAAGCGTTGGTGAAACTGTTCCAGGATCACCTCAAAGTGTTCCGGTGCGGTGACAGGATCGGAGAGCACGAACGTGCCGCCCCATTTGCGCATATACGCCAGGTAGCCAACGCCGGGCACATCGAAATACTGCATCTCAGGTTGCAACGTCGAGAACGACTGGGAATGGGTGCCGTACTTCTTGAGGTAACTGATGCGCTCCGGAAAGGTAAATACACCTTCGTCCAGAGAGCGTACGCCATCGAGTGAAAGGATCTGGTCTGACATTGTGAAACTCCCCCGTTTATTGTTTTAAATCCGGCGTGAGGCCTCGTGTCTACACCTGTTTCCGTCCCAGGATCGACCAGTAACAGTTCATGTTCAGCAGCTTGAAATGCTTTTTCTCGGTAACGTGCAGGCCAAGGCGCTGCATGTGTTCGGGGTAGTTGTAAATCTTGTGGAAGGCATTGTTGGCGAACAGCCAGAAGATGAAGACGGCCATGTACCAGTACATCTTCTTGAACAGGCGGGCCACAATGTTGCCGGTGGGGTAGCAGAAGTCACCCACAACCACCCTGGCGTCGGCCTTGCCCAGACGGATCAGATGCTCCAGCACCCGCACCATCATGTCTTCGTCAAACACGTTGAGGAAAAAGTTGGCGACCACCATGTCGTACTGTTCGAACTCATCGACCTTCATGATGTCGCTGTGAATGCGGCGGATGGTCAGGTGCGGCGCCTCTTTTTCCTGGGCTTCGGCAAACTTGCGCAGCATGGTCTCGGAGAGGTCCACCACGGTCACGTCCGCGCCCAACTCTGCGGCACGGATCGCGTCACGGCCATGGCCCACGCCTGCAAACAGGATGCGGGCGCCGGGCTTGACGGTTTCCACATCGAGCATGGCAGTCTTGCAGCGATGGATGTTCTTGCCGCTGTAGAGGTTGCTCAGAAAATCGTATACCGGGCCAATGTATTTGTATTTATCGCGCATGGTGACTTCTGCCTGTCCATATCCTGGGGATGCTTCCATTCTTCTTGTGATTGTTGATTCACCGTCAGGTGAATTGAAGGAAGCGCCTGATGGATTTGAGCTTAGAGAAGCCGGTGGGGGAATTATGTGCAGTACCGCGCATTTCCAGATACATAACGTAACGAACAGCAACACTTTGCAAACCAGATCAACATTTTAGATCTGACTGTCCGACAATGGAGTATCGATAATGCGGTAGGTTAGAAAGCGACGGCGCGCGCCGGGGTATGTCCGAGGGTTTTGCCGATGACGTCTGCAGGCCGCGCCGGGCCGTAGAAGAATCCCTGAACCTGGTGGCATCCCAGGCTTTTGAGGTAGGTGAGCTGTTCGTCCGTTTCCACACCCTCCGCCACGATCTGAAGTTTCAGTCCATGGGCCATGGCGACAATGGCGTTTACAATACAGGCACCATCTTCGCCTCTGCGAATGGCTTTGACGAAGGACTGATCCACTTTCAGGGTGTGAATGGGCAGCCGGTGAATGTAGTTCAGGGAGGAGTAGCCGGTGCCGAAATCATCAATGGCAATTCTGACGCCCAATGACGCTAATTCCCGGAGTTTCTGACTGATCTGCTCAAGATCGTTCATGATCACGTTTTCAGTGATCTCGATTTCCAGGTTTTGGGGCGGGAAGCCGTGGGCCTGGAGTTGAGCCATCAGGGTCTCTACAAACCTTGGGTGCTCCACCTGGACCGGGGACAGGTTTACGGCCAGTCGCAGGTCGCTGTGTCCTTCTCGAATCCACTGGCCGACATCATGGCAGGCCTGGTCGAGTACGCATTCACTGAGTTTGGCAATGAGTTTGGTTTCTTCTGCCAGCGGCAGGAAGTCCCGTGGATAGAGCAATCCCCTTTCCGGATGTTGCCAGCGCACCAGCGCTTCCAAACCCACCACGCGATTGCTCGAGGAACAGACTTGCGGCTGATAGAACACCCGCAACTCATCGCGCTCAAGTGCCATCCTAAGGTCTCTTTCCAGGCTCAGGCGGTTGGCCGTGTCAATGCTCATGCTCTCCGAGTAGAAGCGGTAGCCATCCTTGCCCCGTGCTTTGACGTGATACATGGCAATGTCGGCGTTCTGGATCAGTTGATCCATGGATTCGCCGGCTTCCGGGTAGGTGGCAATGCCAATGCTCACACCTACGAAAACTTCGTGTTCGCCCAGTTGGAAAGGCGCGCGCAAGGCCTTGATCAACTTCTTTGAAATCTGTCTTGCGTCCTCGTAACCGTGGATCGACGGCAACAGCAGAGTGAATTCATCGCCACCGAAGCGTGACAGGGTATCCCCTTTGCGCAGACACCGTTCCAGTCGCTGTGTGACAGCCTGCAGCAGGCGATCGCCCATGGCATGTCCCAGCGTGTCGTTGATAACCTTGAAGCGATCAAGGTCCAGGAACATCACCGCCAGCTTCTGCTCACTGCGGCGCGCGTGGGTGATGGCCAGGTCGAGCCGGTCCTTGAACAGGGCGCGGTTTGGCAGTCGGGTCAACAAGTCGTGGTAGGCCTGGAAGTTGATAAAGGCTTCCGCTTCCTTACGCTCGGTCACATCGCGGGCAGTGCCGTAGTAGCGGGCCTCGCGACCATTGTATTTGCCGTCGTCGTGATTGGTGTGGGGCCAGGTTTCCGGGTCAATCGGAAACGCGGTAATTTCAAAGTGTCGGGTGGCTTTGCGGCTGCCTCGGGTCTTGAGCCGAACTTCCAGTGTCCGGGGATTGTCGGCGCTGATATTCGGGCCTTTCAGGGCATAGGTTCCCCGGGCGATGTCCCGGTCATCCAGGATGTGGCGAAAGTGACGCCCGCACAGCTCAGCGGGTTGGTAGCCAAGCAGGCTCTCAATCTTGCTGTTCACAAAACAGAAATGCCCGTCGCCATCGAGCATGAAAACGATATCGGGTGAGCTATTGACGATGTAGCGATGCAGTTCCTCGGACTTTTCCAGGCGCATTCGTATGTGCTCGTGGGCGCGAAGCAGAGAACGCTTGCCGAGCACGCCGTCGACCGTTGCCAGCAGTTCTTCCGGGTCGAACGGTTTGCGGATATAGTCCAGTGCCCCCCGGCGCAGGGCACGGCTGACGGCGCTGAACGAGCTTTCACCGCTCACGACAATCACGCCACATTCTGGTTGTTCCGATGACAGGCGTTCCATCACACCGAATCCGTCCACATCGGGCATGCGAAGATCCAGCATTGCCAGGTCGAACGATTCGGTCTCAAGGATGCGACAGGCCATGCGCCCACCTTCCGCTTCGGTGACCTCGTACCCCTTGCTTCTGAGCAGTGAAGCAAGGCCGGAAAGCAGTCTCGGATCATCGTCGACGACCAGGATGCGCGCCTTTCCGTCGTCGCCGTAAGTCCACTCGGTGCTCGCAGGTTTCATGTCAGTAGCCCGTCGTTTCTTCGTCATTTTTCATCGTTTTTTTTATTTGCCGCCGCGGGAAACAGAATTCGGAATGCTGTCCCTCCGCGCCCCGTGCGGCAACTAATGATGCCCTCCATGTCATCAATCAACTGTTTGACCACGCTCAGACCCAGGCCGCTATGGCCCTTGCCCTTGGTGGATTGAACCGGTGAAAACAAGTGTTTTCGGACCTCGTCGGGAATTCCATTACCGGTGTCCGCCACTTCCAGTTCCACCCAGGTTTTTCCGCTCTGCCAGACTGGTGCCTGTGTGTGAATAGCCACTTCGCCACCGTCAACAAGGCATTCTGCCGCATTACGGACCAGGTTGATAACCACCTGCCGGATGACCGCACCGGGCACGGTAACATCGGTGGGGTCCGCGCACAGGTCAAGCTCCAGCGCCATGTCGTCGCTGCTGAACAGGCTGTCTTCCAGCAAGTCCCGCAGAATTCTCAGTTCGTCATTTAGATTGCAGACGCCGGTCGGGTTTGCTGCATCATGGCCCGGACCCCGGCTGATCTGCAACAGGAGATCTCCCGCGCGATCGAGTTCGTCACGTATGACGTCCAGCTCTTCCTGTACTTCGTCATCATCCAGCCGGTTCCGTAGCTGATAGATATATTGCCGGATGATGGTCAGCGGGTTGCTCACCTCATGGACCTGGCGACGAATGGCCTGTCGGGCCAGTTCCGACTCCATACTGTCCTGGGTACCACTATTGGCTAGCGTGGCAGTGACGGCGTCAGACAGTTTGGCGCTGAACAGGCGACCGATTTCTTCTGTCTGACCGGAACTGTCATGGTCGGTACCGACGACAAAGACGCCAGCACATTGATCTTCCCCCCGAACGGGAATAGCCACCAGAGAAGGGGTTTTCAAGAGAGAAAGCAGCTGGCGGTCCAGCACAGTCGTTGTGCGGTCACCAAGACACAGGGCGGTGCCGCTGCTGTAGGCCTCGGTCAACACGCTGGTGGCCGGCCCGCTGGCAACTGTAAGGTCGGGAGTATCGCCGTTGCTGGCGGATAGCAGTGTCAGCCCGTCTCCGGCCTGGCCAAAATACAGTGCCGGCAGGCCGGTGATCAGTGTCAGGCTGGTGACGGTTGCGGCCAGACTCTCCTGGGCACTGCCGCGAATCGGCGACAGTTCCAACGCCTGGCTGGCCATGGCCTGTTTCAGTATGGTCTGTTTGAGTTTGTGGTTGGAATGGTGGGCGTCGTAGTCTTCCGATAGCGGAATGCCCAGTGACTCGGCCACGCCGCTCACTTCCTGGTCGATCCTGCGGTTGATCTCTCGCGTGAGCTCTTCATTGAGCCCAAAAATGGTCCCCGCCGCCGCAATGCCCGCCGCGTCCGAGAGTGCCAGGCGCGTTGCCAGACTGATCAGTTTGACCAGGTGCCCGGCATCCTGTATTTCCGTTGGCATGGCCTGCTGATAGCGCATAGCGTCAACCGCCATGGGGCCCAGCCCCCATGAATTGACCAGTTCGGCAGCAATATCGGACTGGTGGTCAAAGTAGTATTGCTGGGTTTCTCCAGGCGGTGTTTTCAGTGCGATCAGCTCGCCTACGTTGTGCAACATACCCAGCATGAACGCCTGGTCGGGTTCGGGGTAGCGGGTCAGTGTTGCCAGAGCCCTGGCCGTCAGGGCGGTGGTCAGTGAATGGCGCCAGAAGTCCCGCAGCTGTTGCCACTGGTCTGCCCCGAGTTCGTAAAGAATCTGGCGCAGTGCAGCAGTCAGAACCAGGGTGTGAAAACGTCGGGTTCCCAGCCGGAGCAGGGCCTGGTCAATGGAACGTATTTGCGAGGTGGGGCCGTACAGTGCCGAGTTGGCGAGGGCGAGAACGCGAGTGACCAGAGCGGTGTCGGCAGACACAATGTCACTTATTCGGCGATAGTTTTCATCCTGATGGCAGGCCTCAAGCGCCCGAAGGGTAACCTCCGGGAGACTCGGTAGCTGTATGTCAGGGGCAATCTGCATAGGCCTGCCTGTGTAACGCGCCAGATATTTCGTTAGTATCTGACGACTTGTTCATAAACATTAACCCGATGGAGCTTAGTCAATAACCTGCATTTATTAAACAGTTATTGGTCCTTTTTTAAGCAGAGTATTACCCGTGTTGTGATGTGTGTAAACTTTTTACAGGTTAAATGTCGCAAAACCGTCCATGATCGGGCATTCAACCCGTCTCTTTTTGTCTACAGTTAGAACTCCGTCCGGGTTACACTTTGACACAGTACTCAAATTTTACCCGGATCACGTGTCAGTCGACGGACAAGACAGCGCCTATTAAGCATTCATGACCGATTCCCGCACTTCCAGGCACATTCCGAAGCAACCCAGAACACTGGCCATAACCGGTGGCAAAGGTGGCGTCGGAAAAACATCGGTGGCACTGAACCTTTCCCTGACCCTTGCGCGAGAGGGTTACAGAGTATTGTTGCTGGATGGTGACACGGATCTGGCTAATGTCAGTATCATGCTGGGCCGGTATCCGGAGCGCACCCTGGCCAACGTAATGGCCGGTGAGTGCTCTCTCCGCGACGTGATTATGGAAGCGGAGTGGGGTTTGCACATCATTCCCGGCGCCTCGGGAGTTGAACAATGTGTGGATATGGCCGCTGAAGAAAGCCTGCGTGTTCTCAAGGCTTTGTCGAGGCTGGAGAAAAACTACGACTACGTGATCACAGACACGGCCTCCGGTTTGCAGAAGACCGGCATGCACATGATTGCGGCGGCGGAACTGGCCTGCGTCGTGGTCACGCCAGACCCTGCATCGCTGACCGATGCCTTCTCCCTGATAAAACTTCTGATTCGCCGTGGCTACCGGAGGACGCCGAGCGTGTTGGTGAACATGGCCCAGGGTGCAAGTCAGGCTCGATCCGTGTTTCAGCGCCTTGATGCTGCTGCAGTTCGGCACCTGGGGTTGCAGTTGCATTACCTGGGTGCGATCTGGCGTGACGAAACCTTGCGCCAGTCAGTGATGAATCAACGCCCTGTGGCACTGTTGCCGGCTTCTGATCCGTCCAGCCGTCAATTCCGAACATTGGCTGACATGCTGAACGTGCGGCTGCGCCAGCTGCCGCCGCGAAAGGCGGGGATTGCGGCGTATTGGCACCGGGTGTCGTCCGGTTCAGCGGATACGGCGCCTGCGTCCGGCGGTGGCCAGGCAAAAACGCCAAAAGACCCGGCCCAGGAATGCAAGCGGCTGACTGCAGAACTCGGCGAAATACTGGCTGACAGCAATGACAAGCCGCTGCTGCGTTATGAAGCGTTTCAGGGGCTTTTTGCACTGTTAGGGCGCAAAATGGATGCAGATGCCATCGAGATTATCCAGACCGGTTTAGCCTCTCTCAATTGGGACAAACTGGAAAAGGAACAACGAGAACATATGGCGACTCATCTTCGCCATCTCGCTGCAGAAGTTGACCCTGCGGCAGTTCCCCGTAAGGCGGAAGCAATAGTAAATAAGCCAGAGCGGGAGCCGTACTACGACCGTATCAGTTTTGGTGAACAAAGCCGGTTGATTCGGGCGCTTAAGGAGCAGCCGTCCAATATCTCCCTGGATCAGCTTCTACGCTCGCTGGCGGACACCGACAAGAACGGTTCCTGAGCGCCTTTTGCCCGGTTTTTCTCCATTCCTTGTTTTTGCATTTAGTCACCTTATTTTATGGTCATTTTATTGTTGCAGTTTGTAGCGTAACTTTGCTCTATGTCACCGCACTGTCATTTGGTCTGTGCAAAAATCAGCCCTATCCCCGGAATCGTGGCCCGCAAAATGCAGAGGTAGGAGGCAGATAGTCTCTACTCTGAAAACCTACTGCATTTGATGGTTACACTGTGAATTTGAGAAGGAGTTCTCGCCATGGCAACACAGCAGCAAAAAAACGGAGCGTCAGCGTCCGGTGTTCTTGAGCAACTACGCGGTAAACACGTGCTGATCACCGGCACCACCGGTTTTCTCGGTAAGGTGGTACTGGAAAAACTGATTCGCACGGTGCCGGATATTGGCGGGATCCATCTGCTTATCCGTGGCAATAAAAGGCATCCGGCAGCGCGGGAACGATTTCTCAATGAGATCGCGAGTTCTTCCGTGTTCGAGCGCCTTAGGCACGATGACAACGAGGCGTTCGAAAGCTTTCTTGAGGAACGCGTTCATTGCATCACCGGCGAAGTGACTGAACCCCGTTTTGGGCTTACGCAGGAGCGGTTCCGTGCTCTTGCCGGGCAGGTCGATGCGTTTATCAATTCCGCAGCCAGCGTAAATTTCCGGGAGGAGCTCGATAAGGCGCTGAAGATCAATACCCTTTGCCTCGAGAACGTTGCCGCTCTGGCGGAGCTCAATAGCACTATGGCGGTCATCCAGGTATCCACCTGCTACGTCAACGGAAAAAATTCCGGTCAGATCACGGAGTCCGTTATCAAGCCGGCGGGTGAGTCTATCCCCCGCAGCACCGACGGATACTATGAAACGGAAGAGCTTGTACACCTTCTGCAGGACAAGATCTCCGACGTGAAGGCCCGATACTCCGGCAAAGTGCTTGAGAAAAAGCTCGTGGACCTGGGTATTCGCGAGGCCAACAACTACGGCTGGAGCGACACCTACACGTTTACCAAATGGCTGGGTGAGCAACTCCTGATGAAAGCCCTTTCCGGGCGCTCACTCACAATTGTTCGCCCTTCCATCATTGAAAGTGCACTGGAAGAACCCTCGCCGGGATGGATTGAAGGCGTGAAGGTGGCGGATGCGATCATACTTGCCTACGCCCGTGAGAAGGTCTCCCTGTTTCCAGGCAAACGCAGCGGTATTATCGACGTGATTCCGGTGGACCTGGTGGCCAACAGCATCATCCTGTCCCTGGCTGAAGCCATTTCCGAGCCTGGGCATCGCCGCATCTATCAATGCTGCAGTGGCGGTTCAAACCCAATTTCGCTGGGCACGTTCATTGACTACCTGATGGCCGAAGCCAAGTCCAACTATGCAGCGTATGACCAGTTGTTCTATCGACGGCCCACGAAACCGTTTGTGGCGGTCAATCGCAAGCTGTTTGATGTTGTGGTTGGCGGGATGCGCGTGCCGTTGTCCATCGCTGGCAAGGCACTGAGGCTGGCTGGCCAGAACCGTGAGCTAAAGGTTCTCAAAAACCTCGATACCACGCGTTCACTCGCCACCATCTTTGGTTTCTACACGGCACCGGATTACATCTTCCGTAACGATTCGCTGATGGCCCTGGCTTCCCGCATGGGTGAACTGGATCGTGTCCTGTTCCCGGTGGATGCACGCCAGATCGACTGGCAGCTGTACCTGTGCAAGATCCACCTCGGAGGTCTTAACCGTTACGCTCTCAAGGAGAGGAAACTGTACAGCCTGCGGGCTGCCCAGACCCGCAAGAAAGCCGCCTGACACCCGGTCAGTCGGCTGTCCTTTCTACCCGTCCCCCCCGGTTCCCGGGGGGGCGGAACCTCACTTGTTGTTTCCGCTGGCGGGTCTATCCTTTAGGGCAGGCTCCAGAACATAGGGTCACCCCTCGTGAGACCGTCATTCTAGCTAAAAGTGCTGGCGGATTGGGACGTTAGTCTAATTCATTGTTCACTGGCACGCGTGTTGAACTATGGGTATCCGTCTTCAGGGCTTTTTTGCCCGTCACGCTCTTTATTAAATAACCGATAATGACAACAGACTCTGACTAATAAGGGGGAGCACAATGACTGATAAACAGGTTTATCCGGTAAGTCCGGACGTGGCCAAACGGGCCCTGCTAAACCGGGATCAGTACGAGAAGATGTACCAACAGTCGGTGAATGACCCGGAGACCTTCTGGGCTGAACACGGCAAGCGACTGGACTGGATCAAGCCCTTCTCGAAGGTGAAAAATACCACCTACGACTACGACAACCTATCCATCAAATGGTTTGAAGACGGCCAACTGAACGCCGCCGCTAACTGCCTGGACCGTCACCTGGAAAAGCGCGGTGATCAGACAGCCATCATTTTCGAGGGCGACGACCCGGCCGATTCCCGCAACGTGACCTACCGCGAACTGTACGAAGAAACCTGTAAGTTCGCGAACGTTCTGAAAGATCAGGGCGTCAAGAAGGGCGATGTTGTCACTATCTACATGCCCATGATTGTTGAAACGGGTGTTGCCATGCTGGCCTGTGCCCGCATCGGCGCTATCCATTCTGTTGTCTTCGGCGGGTTTTCTCCGGAAGCACTGGGTGCCCGGATTGCTAATGGTAAATCCCGATTCGTGGTAACGGCTGATGAAGGTGTCCGCGGCGGCCGCAAGATTCCTCTCAAGAAAAACGTCGACGCTGCGTTGAGTAAGGAAGCCGGCGCAGATGTGGACAAGGTTATCGTGGTCAAGCGTACCGGCGGTGATGTGCCCTGGAAAGACGGTCGTGACGAGAGTTACGAGGAGCTGATGAAGGGCGCGTCCACGGATTGCCCTGCAGAACCCATGAACGCCGAAGATCCGCTGTTCATGCTGTACACCTCCGGCTCCACTGGCGCCCCGAAAGGCGTATTGCATACCACCGGTGGCTACATGGTCTTTACCTCCATGACCCACGAATACGTCTTCGATTACCACGATGGCGACGTCTACTGGTGTACGGCGGACTTTGGCTGGGTCACCGGTCACAGCTACATTCTGTACGGCCCGCTTGCCAATGGTGCTGTCACCGTCCTGTTTGAAGGTGTACCCAACTACCCGGATACCTCCCGTATGGGTCAGGTGGTGGACAAGCACAAGGTCAATATCCTGTACACCGCACCTACCGCCATCCGTGCCTTGATGGCCGAAGGTGAGTCCTGCATGAACGGCACCACCCGCGACAGTTTGCGCCTGCTGGGTTCGGTGGGTGAGCCGATCAACCCGGAAGCCTGGGAGTGGTACCATCGCGTAATCGGTAACAGCAAGTGCCCGATTGTAGACACCTGGTGGCAGACGGAAACTGGCGGCATCCTGATTTCGCCGCTGCCGGGCGCCATCGATCTGAAACCGGGTTCCGCGACTGTGCCGTTCTTCGGCGTCAAGCCGGCACTGGTGGATAATGACGGCAATATCCTGGAAGGCAAGACTGAGGGCAACCTGGTGATCCTGGACAGCTGGCCTGGCCAGATGCGCACCATCTACGGTGATCATGAGCGCTTCAAGCAAACCTACTTCAGTACCTACAAGGGAATGTACTTTACTGGCGACGGTGCCCGTCGTGATGAAGACGGCTACTACTGGATCACCGGCCGGGTGGACGATGTTCTGAACGTGTCCGGCCACCGCCTGGGGACCGCTGAGGTTGAGAGCGCCCTGGTAGCCCACAACAAGGTTGCCGAAGCAGCTGTGGTTGGTTACCCCCACGAAATCAAGGGGCAGGGCATTTATGTCTATGTAACCCTGGTTCATGGCGAGGAACCCAGCGACGAGTTGAAGAAGGAACTGGTCCAGTGGGTGCGCAAGGAAATCGGGCCGATTGCGTCTCCGGACGTAATTCAGTGGGCGCCTGGACTGCCCAAGACTCGTTCTGGCAAGATTATGCGTCGTATTTTGCGTAAAATCGCATCCAATGAGCACGATCAGCTGGGCGACACCTCCACTCTGGCGGACCCGGGCGTGGTGGATGACCTGATAAGCGGTCGTGCGAACAAGTAAGGCCTGCTTGCTATCAGGCTGTGACCCTGTGAGGAATCTGTTGAATGACACAAACTATTATCGTCGCCGATGATCACCCGCTGTTTCGGGCAGCTCTGAAACAGGCGGTCAGTCAGGCGGTACCTGATGCCAAGACAGTGGAAGTGGACAGCATCAAGGCGCTGCAGGCGGCGGTAGAGTCGCATCCGGATGCGGATCTGGTGTTGCTGGATCTGAACATGCCGGGCGCCCACGGCTTTTCGGGGCTCGTGTTCATGCGCGGGCAGTACCCCGGCCTGCCAGTGGTGGTGGTGTCAGGATCGGAAGAAATGCAGGTGATGCGCCGTTCGATCGACTATGGGGCGTCGGGCTTTATTCCGAAGTCGGCGCCTCTGCCAACCATCACCGAGGCGATTCAGGCAGTCCTGGAAGGAGACGTCTGGTTGCCGGAGGGTGTGGCGGACAAGATCGAGCGGATGCATTCGGACATGACGGACTTCTCCGAAAAACTGGCGTCACTGACGCCGCAGCAGTTCCGGGTGCTGGGTATGCTGGCTGAGGGGCTTTTGAACAAACAGATCGCTTATGATCTGGACGTCTCAGAGGCTACCATCAAGGCCCATATCACGGCGGTGTTCCGGAAGCTGGGGGTTCGCAACCGGACCCAGGCGGTAATTGCGATCCAGCAAATGGAGATAGATCCTTCGGATACGTCGTTGTCTGGTAGCTGATTGGCCCAGAGGTTCTATTGAATTGAAAAAGCGGAAATCCCTGCGAATGGGATTTCCGCTTTTTTTTGTTTGAGCGGGCGTGCTCACTTTTTACTGGCATACCCCAATTTCTTATCCACCAGATTGAACAGCTCCTCACCCTGATGCCAGCGGTCCAGGTTCTCCAGGAACTGGTCGGTCAGCGCCCGTTTCCAGCCGATAAAATCGCCAGACATGTGGGCGGTCATGATGACATTTTCCATATCCCAGAGCGGATGATCCGCCGGTAGGGGTTCTTCCTCGAACACGTCTAGCGCCGCGCCAGCGATGTCGCCGTTATTCAGGGCGGCAATCAGGTCGTCGGTTTTCACCACGGGCCCGCGACCAATGTTGATCAGGCGGGCGGACTTGCGCATGGCCTTGAAGGCTTTTTCGTTGAATAGGCCTTCGGTCTGGGGGGTCAGTGGGGCGGCGATGACTACGAAATCCGCCAGGCCCAGTTGCTCGGTGAGGTCGTCATTGCCGTGAACCGCGACAAAATCCGGATCGTCTTGGCGGGGTTTGCGGGCAATACCGTGGGGTTTCAGGCCGGCGGCCTTGCATAGCCGGGCAATCTGCCCGCCGATGGAACCGGCGCCAACGATCAGTACCTGTTTGCCTTCAGCTCTTTCGGTGTCCCGGTGCTGCCATTTGTGCTCTGCCTGCAGGCGCAGGGAGCGGGGAAAATCCTTGGCGAACATCAGAATCGTGCACAGCACGTACTCGGCAATGGTGCGGTCGAAGATGCCCCGGGCGTTGGTCACGGTGACATCGCCTTCAATAAGGTCCGGGAACATCAAGGCATCCACGCCGGCACTGGTGGCGTGGATCCACTGCAGTTTGTCCGCTGACGGCCAGGCGGCGGCCAGGGCCTCGGTACGAAAGTCCGTCACCATCATTACGTCGGTGCCCGGCAAGGTGTCCCGCAGAGTGGGCTCGTCAGAGGCAAAGCGAACCTCTGCTCGTGCCCGCAGGGCATCCATGCCAGGAGGCTCGTTTTCACCGGGTGCTGTCAGAACGGTTACAACCGGTTTGCTGTGTTGGGTCATCTGTCCTCCGCCAATGCAGTTTGTCCGCGTCCGGCCGCGGGAATCGACAGTCCGGATGTCGAGTCTACAGTCTGGTATCTGAGCCTGAACTGGTCAACCTGACCCCATATAAGATAAAGGTCGTAGCCCTTGTTATAGCGGGTACTACGGCGTTTCGTTCCGGTAATCCAATCTTTCTGTTTTATGTCTTGTACGGCCCCTGTTTACTGACTAACCTGCAGGAGTAGCTACTATTTTGCCCCGCGTCCAGGAGGTGTTTATGGCAGAAGCCGCCAATCGAGAAACCGGCCAGACCAAACCGCGTAAAGTGAAATACCGGAAGAACAAGGCCAGTTGGAACCCGGCGATGCAGGCGGTTCCGGTGCCGGGCATTCGTCGCATGGTGAATATGGCGGCCACCATGAAGGATGTCATTCATCTTTCCATCGGTCAGCCGGATTTGCCAACCCCCAAGCATGTCATTGACGCTTATATTGACGCGCTCAATGCCGGGCAGACGGGGTACACCATGGACGCGGGCCTGCCCGAGTTATTGGTTGCCCTGCGGGATTACTACGGCGCACGCTACGATCGCAAGCTGACCCGGGACAACATCCTGATCACCAGCGGGGCGACCGAGGCGATGTACCTGGCGATTTCGGCGACGTCTGCGCCAGGCCGGCAGTTCATCGTGACTGACCCGTCGTTCCTGCTTTACGCACCGCTGATTCGCATGAACGGTGGTGAGGTCAAGTTTGTGCCCACCCGGGCGGATAACGACCACCAGTTGGATCCGGACGAAGTAATCCGGGCCATGGGACCGCGCACGTTTGCGCTGATCCTGAACAACCCCAATAACCCCACCGGGGCCGTATACCCCCGCACTACCGTCGAGACCATTCTGGAAGAGTGCGCCTACCGGGGAATCCAGGTATACGCCGACGAGGTCTATGATCACCTCATCTTTGACGATGACGACTTCGCCAGTGTATTGAACTGCTCAATGGACCTGGACAACATCATGTGCATCAGCAGCTTCTCGAAGACCTACAGTATGGCCGGGTTGCGGGTAGGTTGGGTGATTGCAAGCCAGGCGGCGATCAAGTCGCTGCGGCGTTTCCACATGTTCACCACCTCTGTCGCCAACACGCCGTCCCAGTTCGCGGGCGTCGCGGCACTCACCGGAGACCAGCAATGCGTCAAGAACATGGTGGACATCTACCGTGAACGCCGCGACAAGGTGGTGGAATTGGTCGACCAGACACCGTATCTGACAGGGTACAAACCCGGTGGCGCCTTCTTTGCGTTCCCGGATTTGCCGCCCCACGTGGACGGCTCCGATCTGGCGCTGCGAATGCTCAAGGAAACGGGTGTTTGCCTGGTGCCGGGAGATGCCTTCGGGGAAGGGTGCACGAACGCCGTTCGGATCAGTTTCTCGACCACGTGCGAGAAACTGGATGAAGCCTTCGACCGGATCATCCCCTGGATGGCCAAGCAGCAGTTCTGACCGTCATGTCGGCTCTGGACTCAGTGCTTGTGCAATGCCCCTACTGTTGGGAGACGCTGGATCTCAGCGTCGACCCTTCGGTGGAAGATCAGGAGTACGTGGAGGACTGCCAGGTGTGCTGTCAGCCCATCCTGGTCCACGTGGTCCTCGACGAGAACCTGACCCCCTCCGTGACCGTCCGGGCCGAGAACGAATAACCGCCCGCCAACCTTCGGCGGTGTCTATTCATTCCTGAACGATGATTAACCTGCCCGGCTTGCCCGGGCAGCCACCTTGGCTCAGGATAGGAGGAACTGCAAAGGAGAGTCTTTCGATGGTCAACGCATCAACCCGCCTGTTTTCGGCCGTTATTCTGTTATCCATGTTTGTTCTAGGCGGCTGTGCCAGCCTGTCACCCTATTCCATTTCCGAAGCGACGTTGGAGCGCCACTTTCAGGATACCGTCAGTGACTTTGATCGCCGGCAGCTGCAGAGCGGGTCGCCACTTAGCCTGAGCCTGAGCAATGCGGACATTACCCTTGGCCCGGATGGCCGTGACGTGGCGGTCATTGACCTGAGAGGACAGGTCGCCCTGAATGCGCTGATGGCAAAGCTGCCAGTCGATATTGCCCTGAAAGTGGAAGGAGCGCCTGTTTACGACAGTAAGGAGAAAGCGATCTACATTCGGCGGCTGCAACTGTTGGAAAGCAGTATCGATTCGTCGTTTTTCAAAGGGGATCTCAAACCGGTTACGGATAACGTCATGAGGGTGGTTGCCCAGATGCTGGAAACCATGCCGGTGTATCGGCTGGATGAAGCGGACTTCACCCAGCGAATGTTCGGCATGGTGCCCATGGACGTGAGGGTTGCGCCCGGGCGGCTTGAGTTCGTTATGGCCGAGTAAGTGACTCCAGGCGCTCGCGCACGGCGGCGCCGATTTCCTGTGTACCCCTGGATTTGCCGGCGTTCTCCGCCAGATCAGCGGCTACTGCGTCAAACAATTCCCGCCCGGCCGCGGCCACAGCCGGGTCCTTCCGCCCCAGCCACTCCAGCATGCGTGCCGTGGTGAACAGCATTGCTGTGGGGTCGGCCAGGCCCTGGCCGGCAATATCCGGTGCGCTGCCATGGGTTGGCTCGAACATCGAGGGCATGCCGTTTTCGTCGGGATTCAGGTTGCAGGAGGGCGCCACGCCCATGCCGCCGGACAATACGGCTGCCAGGTCGGTCAGGATGTCACCCTGCAGGTTGCTGGCCACCACCACATCGAACGCCCAGGGCGCCTGGACGAACTTCATGCAGGCCGCATCCACCAGTTCGTGGTGCGTTGCTACGTCGGGGTACTGTTTCGCCATTTCTTCGAAGGCTTCGGTGTACATGTCGCCCCAATAGCGCAGGGCATTGCGTTTGGTCACGATGCACACCTGGCTTTCGCAGGTTTTACCTTCCAGAGTACGGAAGTGTCGGGTGCGGCCTTCTTCGGCGCGTGCGGCGGCTCGCAGGCGGGCCTGCTCGAAGCCATAGCGGATAATCCGGTCGGTTGCCCGGCGGGTGAATACTTCCATCTGGGTAGCCACTTCATCCGGTGCGCCCTTACGGAGCCGCCCGCCCTGGCTAACGTACTCGCCCTCGCTGTTTTCTCGAATCACCAGCATGTCGATGTCTTTGGCGCGCTCATCCGCCAGATACTGACGGGCACCGGGAAGCAGTCTGGCGGGCCGTTCGCAAACCCACTGATCAAATCCCTTGCGCATGTCCAGCAGGGGGGCCAGGGAGATGCTGTCTGGCAGCAGGTAACGGTCAGGGTCGTCGACCGGGCCGGGGTCGCCCAGGGCACCCAACAGAATCGCATCATAGGATTTTAATTGGTCCAGAGCATCAGCCGGCATGGATTCGCCATTCTCTTCGTGCCAGGCATGGGATGGCCAGGGAAAGCGTGTCCACTCCATCGGCAAATCGTGTCGTTTGCGCAGGGTCTCCAGGCAGTGTACCGCCTCGGCAACCACTTCAGGACCGATGCCATCACCGGGGGTCACCGCAATTCGGGTTTTCTGGGCCATTCCGGATACTCCTTCCTGTTGCTGTGATCGTAGAGTCAGTCGTGTGATTCAGTGTAGTCATGTGCCATGGGGATTCCACACCATTTAATCCCTCGTTTGTTTTACCAGTTATGGATTGCTGGTTATAGTGCTGTGGTTGACTAATTTTACTGAGGATTTGCCTTGTTCTATCGCCTGATTACCGTCGTTGGCGGACTGTTGTTTGTCATCATCCTGTTCGCGCTGATCTGGTTCTTCTGCAAACAGTTCCTGCTTCGCCATGGCGTCAAGGAGCAGGTATCTGATCGCGCCACGGTGCTGGCCACCTGGACATTTGCGGGCGTCAGTGTGGGGCTGGTGTTTGCGGTGTTGGGTGCCTTTATTCTTGGCCCCTGGGCGTTCTACCGCACCTTGCGAGGGCACGACACTGAGGTGTCTGATGGGGCCGCGATCTGGTGGGGCTTCGGCATTGTTGTAGCGTCACTGGGTATTACCGCCGCCGGATTTCTTGGTTTCCTGAAATTGGTGGGGGCCTACTGAAGGTGGCGCTCACACGATGCTGGCCAACTGCTCCCGGAACCAGATGAGCGCTGGCTCCCTTTCATAGGCCTTGTGCCAGTATAGATGCACATCGATACCGGGTAGGTCCACCGGAGTGGTCAGAATATCGATGTCAGCCCGTTCCGCGATGATCCGCGCGTAGTTTTCCGGCATGGTCAGCAACAGGTCGGTTCCCTCAGCCACCCGGCAGGCGGCGTAGTAGTGCTGGCATCGCAGGCGAATGTTTCGCTGCACTCCGAACCGTGAAAGCTCAAAGTCCTCAATGCCGGGGCCCTCCGACCGGGACGAAACCAGTACATGCTTGGCTTCGAGATACTTGTCCAAGGTCAAGCCGCCGCCGGTAAGCGGGTGGCCCTTTCTCGCCAGCACCACCAACCTGTCGTGTCGCAATAGTTCATGGCCCGTCTGATTGCTGACCGGCAACAGCACATCCACCGCAAAATCCAATTTGCCCGCTGCTAGCTGGGTTTCCATATCCCGCCGGGGCACCCGCTGGCTGACAATCTCCAACTCAGGGTAGCTTTCCAGCCGGCCCATCAGTTTGGGCAGGAACGTCGACTCGAGGATGTCCCGCAAGGCCAGCGAATAGGTTTTGCGCTGATTGGCCGGGTCGAAGGCGTGGAACTGGTTCACCGCACTCTGTATCTGGGTCAACCCTGGGCGCATGGACTCCAGGAAACGACGGGCCAGGGGAGTGGGCACCATCTGGTTGCCCTGACGACTGAACAATGGGTCATCAAAATGCTCCCGCAGACGTGACAGGGAATGGCTGACCGCCGGCTGGGTGAGGTGGAGGGCCCGGGCGGCACGGGTCAGACTGCCCTCCCGGTAGATGGTGTCGAATACATGCAGCAGGTTCAGGTCCAGTCGATTCAGTGCCATAAGCATCTCCCCTTCGCGAATAAGCCAGTCTTATGATAGATGATAAGAATTATTCAGTCGCGTAATAGTGGATAGAAAACTAGACTGGCTCGATATCGGTCAAACCAAGAGGACATGGCAATGGATTTCAGTATTTCCGAGAAGGGCCAGGACTATCTCAAGCGCGTCAAAACTTTCATGCAGGAAGAAATCTTCCCGATTGAAGAGCAGTACCATAAGGAACTGATGGCGCAGGAAAACCGCTGGGTGGTGTTGCCCATCATCAAGGAACTGAAAGCAAAGGCCAAAGCACAGGGCCTGTGGAACATGTTCTTCCCGGATGAGAAATACGGGTGTGGGCTTCTCAACTCCGACTATGCCCTGATTGCCGAAGAAACTGGCCGCAGCTTCATTGCCCCGGAAATCTTCAACTGCAACGCGCCGGACACCGGCAACATGGAAGTGCTGATCCACTACGGCTCCGAAGAGCAGAAAGCCGAGTGGCTGCCCCGTCTGCAAAGCGGTGAAGTACGCTCCGCTTTCTGCATGACAGAGCCAGCTGTGGCATCTTCAGACGCCACCAACATGGAAGCCACGGCCACTGTGGATGGCGACGAGGTTGTTCTCAACGGTCGCAAATGGTGGAGCACTGGCGTTGGCCACCCGGATTGCAAGGTTGCCATTTTCATGGGCCTGACCGATCCGGATGCCCACAAGCACCGCCGTCATTCCATGGTGTTGGTGCCGCTGGATACCCCTGGGGTCAAAATTGAGCGAATGCTGCCGGTGTTCGGCGCCTACGACGAGCCCTACGGTCACGGTGTTGTGTCCTTCGACAACGTGCGCCTGCCCAAGACTGCATTTATTGCGGGCCCCGGCCGTGGCTTCGAGATTGCCCAGGGCCGTCTTGGGCCGGGGCGTGTTCACCACTGTATGCGTGCCATCGGTGCGGCGGAGCGTACTCTGGAACTGATGATCAAAAGGGCGACCAGTCGTGAGGCGTTTGGTCGGCCGATCGCTAAACTGGGCGGTAATCCGGATGTGATTGCCAATGCCCGTATGGCGATTGAGCAGGCGCGTTTGCTGACGCTGAAATGCGCCTGGGCATTGGATACCAAGGGTATCTCTGGAGCCTTGCAGGAAGTGTCCATGATTAAGGCGGTTATTCCGAAGATGCTTCAGCAGATTGTGGACGATACGATTCAGATTCACGGTGGTGCGGGTGTCAGCGACGATGATTTCCCGCTGACCCAGCTGTTCGCCTATGCTCGGGTTTTGCGCCTGGCTGATGGCCCGGATGAGGTTCACCGTGCGATGGTTGCTCGTCTGGAGCTGGCTAAATACCGGAACTGAAGCTTGGGTGCCTGGGGACGGAGGGAGGCTGTTTCAGAAACACGCTCCTTCGGCACATCCATGTGGCGCTTGGACTCCGCCATCCATGGCTCCGTACAGTTTCTGAAACAGCCCCCCTCCGTCCCCTGCTAACTCAGGGAGTCGGCATGTGGGGCCATCGCGGGCTCTTGCACCGAAACTAAAAACGATAGAAAACAGCGGAAGACAACGATGACACAGCGAGTATTTATTACCGGCGGGGCCAGCGGCCTGGGCCGGGCTATTGCATTGCGGTATGCCAAAGAAGGCGCCAAGGTCTGTATTGGCGATATTAATCCCGAGCAGGGCATTGCCGTAGAGCAGGAGATCAACAACGCGGGTGGCGAAGGTTACTTTGTTGAGTGCGATGTGCGCCGGCTGACCGACCTTGAGAAGATCTGCGAGGATCTCACCGGCAAATGGGGCGGGGTAGACGTGGTGGTGAACAACGCTGGTGTCGCTTCCGCGGGCTCGATTGAAGACACCACCATGGCCGATTGGGAATGGATCATGGACATCAACGTGTTGGGTGTCGTTCGTGGCTGCAAGGCCTTTACCCCGCAGTTCAAGAAGCAGGGCTCCGGCGCGTTCGTGAACATCGCCTCCATGGCCGGGCTTATGCTCGCGCCGTTGATGGACAGCTACAATGTGTCTAAGGCCGGTGTGATTGCGCTCTCGGAAACCCTCAGCCAGGAGCTGCGAGACTCCGGTATACACGTTAGCTGCGTATGCCCGGCGTTTTTCCAGACCAATCTGACCAGCAGCATGCGGTCGGATATTCCGGGCATTCAGCAGAACGTCAACAAACTGATGAAACGCTCCACCATCACTGCTGAAAACGTGGCCGAGGATATTGTCCGCTCGGTAGAGAAAGGCGATTTCTGGGTGCTGCCACACGCCAAAGAGCGTCGCATGTGGGTACTCAAACGCCACGCGCCCAAGGCGTTTGACTGGTTGATGTACCAGGAAAGCAAGCGCTGGATGAAGAAAATGGGCGGCAAGGCCTAAGTCATTATTTAACACAGAATCAGGAAGTAAGGGAGAGCCGTATGACCCAGATCGACCAGGCTGTTGATATCCGCGAAGGTGAAGAGCTGGATATTGCGGCCGTTGACCGCTTCATGAAGCAGGCCATCCCGGACCTGGAAGGCGCGCCTGCGATCAAACAGTATCCCGGTGGTGCATCCAATCTGACGTATCAGGTGGATTACGGTGAGCGTTCCTACGTGTTGCGGCGCCCGCCGTTTGGCCATATTGCCAAGTCTGCACACGACATGCTGCGGGAAGCCAAGGTAATGCGGGCTCTCAAGCCCGAATTCCCGTATGTTCCGAACATTGTCGCCATCTGCGACGATCACGACGTTCTGGGTTGCGATTTCTATGTCATGGAGCGCTTGAAAGGCATCATTCTGCGCCAGGACTTTCCCAAGGACTTCGAGCTTAGTGAGGGCGATACCCGCAAGCTGTGCCTGAATGTGATCGACAAGCTGGTGGATCTCCACAATGTCGACGCCAAGGCCACCGGCCTGGATAAGCTGGGCAAGGGTGCCGGTTACGTGCAGCGGCAGATTGGTGGCTGGAGCGACCGTTTCCGCAAGGCCAAGACCGACGATGTCGGCGACTTTGAAGCGGTGATGGGCTGGCTGGATGACAAGATGCCGGACGATGTCGCCCAGGTGGTCATCCACAACGACTTTCGCTTCGACAACGTCGTGCTCAACCAGGACAACCCGTTCGAGGTCATCGGTGTACTGGACTGGGAAATGGCCACCATTGGCGACCCATTGATGGATCTGGGCAACAGCCTGGCTTATTGGATCCAGGCCGACGACGAAGGCCCGTTCCAGATGTTGCGTCGCCAGCCCACCCACCAGCCGGGCATGCTGACCCGCAAGGAAGTGGTTGCTTACTACGCGGAGAAATCCGGCCGCAAGATCGACAACTTCGATTTCTACGAGATCTATGGCCTGTTCCGGCTGGCGGTGATCGTCCAGCAGATCTATTACCGTTTTTACCACGGCCAGACCAAAGACAAGCGATTCGCCGCCTTTGGCCATGCCGCGAACTACCTGGAAAAACGCTGTCAGCGACTGATCGAGGCGAGTGACCTGTAATGGCAACGATCTATCTGATTCGCCACGGGCAGGCCAGTTTCGGCAAGGAAAACTATGACCAGCTTTCTCCTCGTGGCTGGGAGCAGGGGCGTGTCCTCGGCCGGTGGCTTGCGGGCAAGGTGACGCCCAACGCGGTCTTCGGCGGCAACATGGAGCGCCATAGGGAAACGGTAGAGGCGATCGCCAGTGGTTACGGTGATGCACTGCCAGACATGCAGGCGGTGGATGGCTTCAACGAGTTTGATCATACCCAGGTGGTGGAGCGTTTGCACCCCGAGTGGCAAGACCGCGAACGCATGGCGCGTGATCTGGCAGCCTTCCCCAAGCCGGCAAGGGCGTTCCAGCAGGTGTTCGAGGAAGCGATGCAGCGCTGGGTCAGTGGCGGACACGATCACGAATACACCGAAAGTTGGCAAGCGTTCCGTCAGCGGGTGATTACGTCGCTGGAGCAACTGATTGAGTATGCCGATGGTGGCGAGACCCTGGTATCCACATCCGGCGGCCCGATTGCCGTGATCGCCCAGCATCTTCTGGAACTGAGTGATCGCAAGGCCCTGGATATGAATTCCGTGATTGCCAATACCAGTGTTACCCGGGTTCTGCATTCCGGGGCCCGGCGCAGCCTGGCGGTGTTCAACAATTACAGTCACCTGGAAGCCGAAGATCCCTCCCTGGTGACCTTCCGATAACGAACTGAGGTGAAGAATGAGTAAGCAAGACCTGTTTGATCTGAGTGGGAAAGTGGCCCTGATCACCGGCGCCAGCCGTGGCATCGGCGAGAGCATCGCCCGCACCCTGGCAAACTACGGCGCCCATGTGATTGTCAGCAGCCGCAAGATTGACGGTTGCGAGGCGGTTGCCAGTAGCATCCGCGAAGCTGGGGGCAGCGCCGAAGCCTATGCCTGCCACATTGGCGAAATGGATCAGATTGAAGACATCTGGCAGCACATCGAATCGAAACACGGCAAGCTGGATGTTCTGGTGAACAACGCCGCAGCCAACCCCTATTTCGGCCCCATCGAAGACACGGATCTGGGCGCCTACCACAAGACGGTGGACGTGAACATTCGCGGCTATTTCTTCATGTGTGCCCGCGGCGCACAGATCATGAAGAAGAATGGCGGTGGGTCCATTATCAACGTGGCCTCGGTCAATGGCGTCAACCCTGGCCATTTCCAGGGTATCTATTCCGTCACCAAAGCAGCGGTGATATCCATGACAAAGTCCTTCGCCATGGAACTGGGGCAGCAGAAGGTTCGGGTAAACGCCCTGCTGCCGGGGCTGACCGACACCAAGTTCGCCAGTGCGCTGACCAGCAACGAAGCCATCAAGAAGCAGGCGATGGCCCACATCCCCATGAAGCGGGTGGCAGACCCGGACGAAATGGCCGGCACGGTCCTTTACCTGGCGTCGGGTGCTTCCAGCTATACCACAGGCACCTGCATTAACGTGGACGGCGGTTACCTGACGATCTGAGCCGGGCGTCCTGACGTTAGCCGTTAAGGCTTCCGGTACCCTCGCTGGTGCAGGCGAGGGTATCGAAATCGCCCTGCATGGTTGCCGCCTGTTCCAGCAAGTGGTCAAGGTGGCGCTGGTCGGCCTGCTGCAGTAAATCGGTCATCAGGCCGGCCATGGCTGCCCGGCTTTCCGACATCATCCGCTGGTATCGTTCCCCCCGAACTTCCTCGTAGTTGCTCATTAGATAATGGACTCGATCTGAAAAATCGTCGCTGTCTCGCGTTGCCAGGGCATCGATTAACGCCTGTTGCCAATTCCGACGCCCCTCCAGCCAGATTTCAGTCTGCTTGCCCCGGCCTTCCGACCAGGCGTTGACCGTGTCACGCTGTCGCTCGTTGAGGGACCCCAGCCAGCGTTCAACCCGTTCCATCGTGCGCTCGGCCCGGGCTTCCCGGGTTTGTTCCGGGTTGTCCGCCAGGAACTCGTCTTCCAGCTCTTTTTGGCTCTCTTCCATATTGCTGGCCAACTGTTGAACCTGTTCATCGCTGAGGCTTGATAACAGGCGTGTGGCTGCCGGCCTTGCGCGCTCCATGAGTGGGGGAAAAAAGGAAAGCAGCTGTTCCTGGTGGTGGGTAACGGTGGATTGACTCAGGTTGCCAGAGCGAACATCGCTTTTTAACTGGGCAAGCCACTCGGAATAGCGTGGCAATTCAGTGGCGCAATGCCATTGGCGGAGGCCACGGATGTCCTGCTCAAGCCGGGATTCCTGTTCGGCGGTCATGGGTATGTAGTCGTCCACCCACCAGACGATGCCCCAGTCCGCATAGCGATACGCCATCTTGGTGGAGCTGCAGCCGGCCAGGAGTGCCAGGCCCAGCAGCGCAATGGAAACAATCCGAATCATGACCGGTCCTCGGGAAAAGCGGGTAACCTGATCCAAAAGTGATGAACGACGTATAACACCTTAGAATCAGGTTGAAGCGTTGATTCTTTGCATCTTTTGAAAAAACTTGCCCCGGTTGAACCGGGGCTTTTTTATGGGTAAGTGGCAACGGGGTGATCAATTCTCCCGCGCTTTGATATTGCCCTCTTCGTCGGAGATGACAATCTCTACCCGGCGATTTTGCTGTCTTCCGCCAGAGGTGTCATTGCTGGCAACGGGGAACTGCTCACCGAACCCTTTTGTCTCAACGCGGCTTCTGCTGATGCCCATATCGACAAGGGTATCGCGAACGGCTTCTGCACGACGCTCGGACAGGCCCTGATTGTAGGAGGCCTCACCGGTGCTATCGGTGTAGCCTTCCACCCGCACACGCCGGTTTTCATACTCGGCCATGAACTCGGCCAATCGCCTGACAGTGGCTTCACCGGAAGACTTCAGTTCGGCCTTGTTGAGATCGAACAGCACATCTCCGAGGGTCAACACCATTCCCCGGTCGGTTTGCTCTGCCTGCATGGCTTCCATTTGCAGGCGAAGCTCTTTGGCTTCCCGCCTGGCCTGTGCCGCTTCGTCAGCGCGCATCTGCAGTTCCAGCTCCTTGCGACGCGCTTCCGCGGAATCAATCTGCTCCTGCAGCTCTGCGCGCTCTCCCTGCTCACCGGCTATTTGTGCATGCCGGTTGGCAAGATAAGCCGCGTGTTCAATCTCGGTAACGTCCGCACCGTCCGCGAGCAGAGTTTCAGCACGGGACAATTGCTCCCTTGCGTTCCTCAACTGGCGATCACCACTGCGGGCTACGTTCGGGTCGTTGCGGATTTCCTCATAGGCGGCCCGTGCTTCATCGACCTTTGCGTTATCCTGGGGCGTGCTGGCGCAGCCTGCCACGAGGACAGAAACGCTTACTGCCATACCCAAAGTCATGTTGCGCTTATTCATAACCATCTCCCGTTTCCGATGAGGCCTTTACTGGCGTTCGTCGATTCGCTTGCGAAGAGACTCAATATTGCGATTGACCTCATCAACCGCTTGTCTTGCTTTCGCGGTTTCCGAGCGAGCGCCGGCCAGTTGCGCATCCACGGCTGCCTTTTCGAGTAAGCGGCTTGCTTCAAGGTATTGTTCGCGATTGATCAATTCCTCGGCATCCGCAACCCGGTTCTGAGCCTGATTCAAGAGTACGGGTTCAAAATCCCTGGCATCGGACGACACCGCCTGCTGAATGGCAGACTCGGCGGACCGGAGTTCACCATCCGGCCGCTCAACCGAACTGGCGCAGCCCCCGGCAATGACAGCGATGCTGATTACACCTGCAGCACCTAACATCGAAGTATGCTTGCTCATGCACAATCTCCTTCCAGTGAGGAACGGGGCAATATAGCCCCGTCCAGACTCTTGTTGGTACTCGTCTGTGGCGACGCTCCTGAAGGCTTCGCCGAATTAAAGCACCTACAGCTACTGCTACGTATAAGATTAGCAGCGGGATCTGATTACGGCATGAAGGTATGGAAATAAACTTGGTAAGGAGAGGCGTCGCTACAACGGATCTGTTGCCGAATGCGCCACAAAAGGTTGCGGGTGCGGGGGGTGGGCTTTGGGCCGGTAAATGACAGAACGGTAACCACCGAAACCCGGCAGCTACCGCTTATTGGTGTGGTTCAGCGTATTTTTGTGCCGCTGGATTGGGCCCTGGAGAGGGTGGTTCCAGTGGGCGGACGGTAGTGAAGGGAGTAGATAATCCGGTCCAGCACGGCCTGACCATTCCAGGCAGGGTCGTTGTTGACCATGCCGACAATGGCCCAGGTGGTGTCGGTGTCGTCGCGGGTGAAGCCTGCAATGGAGCGCACGTTCTCAAGGTAACCTGTCTTGATGCGCCCTTTGCCGTCCAGGCCGGAATTCCGCAGCCGTCTGGCCATGGTGCCATCCATCGCAATCAACGGCATGGAGGCCATCAGGTCCGAAGCGAAAGGGCTGTTCCAGGCGTGCTGTAGAATCTGCGCACCCTGGCGCGCTGTAATACGGCCGTCGCGTGTCAGACCCGCACCGTTTTCGATCACCAGGCCAGCGGTATTGACGCCTTTTTCCTGTAGCCACTCGTTAACGACGCGAATACCGGCCACACGATCGTCTTCTTCATCTTCCAGGCGATTCTCGGCACCGATGGTAAGAAGCAACTGGCGAGCCATCACGTTGCTGCTCCACTTGTTGATGTCCCTAACCATCGTTACCAGATCCGGAGACGTGGTCCTCAGCAACAGGCGGGCGTCATCCGGCGTTTTGGCCAGCAGGCTCTTACCGTTGATGTCGATACCCATGTCTGACAGCAGTGAACGTATCATGGATGCGGTGTACTGTTCGTGAGGCAGAAGCGACAGATAGGCCGTGGTGCGGCAGCCCTGCGGTAATTCGCCTGACACCCGAACGGTGACCCGGTGATCCTCGTGAAAAAACGGCTCCCAGGTAAAATGACGGCGAGCGGGGCAGGGGGCTTCCGCATTAGCGATCACTCGATTGTCGATCACCACGTCGTTCAGTGAAGGCGCGCTCCAGGCCTGTGTTCCGCGTTCATCTGCGCGAACCTGAAAGTGAACGAGGTTGAGATTGCTCAGGTATGGCGACGGCTTTACCAGAAACGGAGCGTGGGGGTTGTCACCGTTGTCGTCGAAAACGGGTTGCTCGTCTGCGATGCGGAACACATCACCGTCCAGCACCAGGTTGCCGTTGATGGCACTGATACCCATCCCGCGAAGCTCGTTCAGGGTGCTCCAGAGCCGTTCAATGGTCAGCTTGGGATCACCCCCCATGTCAACGTAGAAATTGCCGTTGAGGGTATCGCCCACAAGCTCGCCATCGGTGTAGAAGCTGGTGTCCCAATGATAGGTCGGCCCCAGTATTTCCAGCGCCGCATAGGTGGTGACCAGCTTCATGATAGAGCCGGGGCTCATCAAGGCATCCGCATTGATGTACTGCTCGATGCCCGGCCCGTTCATGGGGATGGCCGCGAGGCTCAGCGCCTGTTCGTCGTTCAGGGATTCGGTGGCGTAATCCCGCACCTGATTGCTCCAGGTCTTATTGGTGCCACCAGCCTCGGCTGACTCCGAAGCAAAGGCACCGGCAGACCCGACTGCCAGGACTGTAGCCATGGTGGAAACTACCATGCCACGGGCCACCCGACCATGCTGGCGGATAGTTCCATAACGGGACGTGTTCGGGTGGCGTCGTGCCTTCAGCAACATGGTGTGGCGCTCATTGATTCCAGGTGCATTAACAATAGCCCATATTCTAAGCGTGTACTATGTGGAAAGGCTCTACATGACGTTAAAAAATGCCAGTAGGGGCGTTGTTTATATTGCGTTTTTGTTAACGGATGTAAGCGCCCATGCTAATCAACTGGTTAGCATTTGTACAACCTCTTGATTAGTATGATGGAAACAGAAAATGGAGTGAGTATGGCGCACGAACTGACTCGACGGCGATTTCTGGCTGCCATGGCCGCGGCAGGTCTTTCATGTCGAATGCCTGCGCTGATGGCTGCTCCGAAGGGGGATGTGATGATGAATCCCATTCCTTCCTCCGGCGAACGGTTGCCTGCCGTTGGCATGGGCACCTGGCGTACCTTCAATGTCGGCGGTGACCAGTACCTGATTGATCAGCGTACCGAGGTACTGAAAACCTTTTTCGATCTCGGTGGCACCCTGGTGGACTGCTCACCCATGTACGGCTCGGCGGCAGAGGTGATGGGTGAGGCACTGGACACCCTCAATGCCCGTGAAAAACTGTTTTCCGCCACCAAGATCTGGACCGGAGACGGCGATGCAACCCGACAACAGGACCGGGAATCCCGCAGAAAGTGGGGTACAGAGCGTTTTGACCTGCAGCAGGTACACAACCTGGTGGCCTGGCAGCAACATCTGGCAACCTTACAGCAAATGAAAGCCGATGGTGACGTGCGCTATATCGGCATTACCACCTCCCATGGCCGCAGGCACGGAGACTTTGCCCGCATCATGGAGACGGAACCGCTGGACTTTGTGCAGCTGACCTACAACGTGCTGGACAGGGAGGCGGAAGACCGACTGCTGCCTTTGGCGAGGGAACGCGGGATCGCCGTGATTGCGAACCGGCCCTTCCAGGGCGGGCGACTGTTCCGGCGCTTCCAGTCCGAAGCACTGCCGCCCTGGGCCGATGAGGTGGGCTGCCGCAACTGGGCGGAGTTTTTCCTGAAGTACATCCTTTCCCACCCGGCGGTTACCTGTGCCATTCCGGCCACCACCAGCGTTGAGCATATGAAGGAGAACATGGGCGCCCTATACGGTGCTTTGCCGGATGAGAAACAACGGCGCCGAATGGCGGCCTATGTCGCAGGGCTGTGATGGAGACCACTTGGCTCAGCTATTCCCTGTCGGATTTCCTGATGTTCGGGCCAGAGGTGTTTCTTCGGCTCTTTGTTCGCATCAACCAGGATATCTGGCCATGGCAGGGTGTTGCGGTGGTGATGGTGATCGCGATTGGCGCCTTACTGGTACGTGGGGACGCGATGGCGAGGCGCAGTGCACTGCTGCTGGTGGCCGCGGCGTGGCTATGGAGCGGGGCCGGCTTCCTGATGCATTACTATGGGCCGATCAATCTGCCGGCAATCTGGTTCGGCTGGGCCTTTGTCTTGCAGGGTGCCTTACTGACGGTGGCGGGGCTGTTCTGGCCCTGGAATGCGGCAACGAACCGGCCGATATGGTCTCGCTGGCTGATGGGCACCGGCTGGATCGCGTTGATGGGGCTGTCGCCTCTCCTCGCAGTCGCTCAAACCGGCAATGGTCAGGCCGCAGCGCTGTTCGCCGTTACGCCGGACGTCACGGCGTTGGGCGCGGTGCTCTGCATGCTGCTGTTTCCCCGCCGGGTGCGGTGGCTGTTTCTATTATTACCACTGATATGGTCACTGTTCAGCGTGGCGACCCTTTGGACATTAGGCACCTGGGTGCTGGCGGTCATTCCGGGTACCACGCTGGTGTTGGCGGCGATGGCCTGCTTCGTCAGTCCCAGGCAGGCGCGAAATCCGGATTAGCGATCCGATCACCACGGTCCAGGCCGTCAATTTTCGCAATTTCATCCTCGCTGAGCGTGATGTTCAGCGCGTCGAGGTTGGACTTCTGGTGCTTGGGCCGGGTTGACGACGGAATCGGTACCACCCCTCGGGAGGCCACCCAGGCAATGGCAATCTGCGCAGCAGACGCATTGTGTTCGCGGCCAATGCGCGCCAGGGTTTCATCGTCCATTACCTTGCCCACCGCCAGCGGCATGTAACCGGTTACGGTAATGCCCAGCTTCTGGGCATGCTCCACCACCTTGCGGTTGGCCAGGAACGGATGCACTTCCACCTGGTTGGTGAAAATCGCCGTGTCACCCAGTATTTCCTTGGCCTTGTCCATTTGCGCGCAGGTGAAGTTGGACAGCCCGATGTGGGTGGTTAGCCCTTCGCGTTGCGCGTCGCGCAGTGCACCCAGGTATTCCTCCATGGGGATGGCGTCGCCCGGCGATGGCCAATGAATCAGTGTGAGGTCGACATGGTCGGTCTTCAGTCGCGACAGGCTGTCGTGCAGACTGTTGATCACGTCGCTGTGCTGGAGCTGGTCGTGCCACACTTTTGTGGTCAGGAAAATCTCCCGTCGTGGAATACCGCTTGAGGTAATGCCATCGCCTACTTCAGCCTCATTCCCGTACATCTGGGCGGTATCGATATGCCGGTAGCCAAGGGAAAGGGCACTCTTCACGGCGTCTCTTGCATCGTTGCCCTTCAGGCGGAATGTACCCATACCGATGTTCGGAAGTGTGCTGAATGCCATAGTGTCCTCCTTCGTGAACGCTGTGACTTATATGTGGTGCCCGCCCGCTGGTTCTTCAAGTGGCGGGTGGTTATCATACCGGCCTTCGGAACCCGCAAGCGAAACCATGGTTGAGGTCACGTTATGCTGACAGGGCAATGCCTGTGCGGCGATATAAAACTTGAATACGACGGCCCTCTGGGGCCGATTGCCCTGTGCCACTGTAGCCAGTGCCGCCGGGCTCACGGCAGTGCATTTTCCGCCAGTTCGCCGATCCAGAAAATCCGTACCCGTTTTACAGCGGGTGAGGACCTGATCCGTGAATACGAATCCCGGCCGGGAAAGTACCGTGGGTTCTGCCCCAGGTGCGGTAGCCAGTTATACAGCCGCGTGGATGCCATCCCCGGTATACTGCGCCTGCGGGTGGGCGTGATCAATGAGCCCCTGGAAAAGCGGCCGGCATCACACGTTTATGTGGGCTCCAAGTCGGACTGGTTCACCATCACCGACGATACCCCGCAGTTTGAGAAAACCGAGAGAACCAACGATCCTCACTGACGCATCGCTGGTTTCCTCGTCGAACTATTCTGCTGGAACTATCCGGTAGACCTTGCCGTTGTCCGCGTCCGTCAACAGCCACAATGCACCGTCGGGCCCCATTCGCACATCACGGATGCGTTCGCCCAGGTCTTCCAGAAGATCTTCTTCTTCCCTGACCGTGCCGTTCTCAATGCTCAGGCGCACCAGCTTCTGCATTTTCAGGGCACCCACAAACAGATCTCCCCGCCACTCCGGGAATTCGTCACCGGTATAGAATGCCATGCCCGAGGGGGCAATGGACGGGTCCCAATAGTGCAGCGGGTCGGTCACACCCTCCATGGTGGTTTTGCTGGTGATGGGCACCCCGGAGTAGTCGATGCCATAGGTGACGTCTGGCCAGCCGTAGTTGTTACCCGCACGGATGATGTTGATCTCGTCGCCACCCCTGGGGCCGTGCTCATGGCTCCAGATGTCGCCTGTTTGCGGGTGAATGGTCATGCCCTGAATGTTGCGGTTGCCGTAGGTGAAGAAGGTGTCATTCACTGACGGGTCGTCGACAAACGGATTGCCCGGCGCGGGGGCGCCGTCAACGGTCAGGCGGTGAACGCCGCCGGCATCGTCATCGGTGGCCTGGGCACGATCCATTTCACCCCGGTCGCCCACCGCGACGTACAGATTGCCATCGCGATCAAACTCCATGCGGCCCGCGAAATGACGGCTGGTGTTGCCTCGGGGGAGGGCCTCGAAAATCACTTCAACCTCTGACAGCCGGTCGCCGTCCAACGTTGCACGAGCCACTCTGGTCGTCAGCCCGTCGCGGCTGATCTTATGGGCGTAACTCAGGAACAGAGTGCGATTGTTTTCGAAGTCCGGATGCAGGATCACATCCAGCAGGCCACCCTGGCCGGAGACCACCAGCTTGGGAACACCGGCAATTGGCTTGTCCTGCAATTCACCATTCTCGATTCGGCGTAGCCGGCCTTCGCGCTCGGTCACCAACTGTGAACCATCGGGGAGAAAGGCGAGGCTCCAGGGATGTTCCAGGCCTTCCGCGACCGTATCCAGATGAAATTCGGCTTTGTCTGAGCTGAACGTTTGCCCGAAGGCTGGCCCGGCCGCTGCCAGCCCAGCCAACGCCAGTAGAGTCGCGATGTTGCCGAGTCGGTTCATAGAATGATCTCCCTCCGCCAGGTTATTCCTGCATCGATAAAGTCTAGCATTTGATACGAACGGAATGGCCGGCAGTATCAGGCGATAACATTACGACCATGACGTTACCAGAACGATAATGATAACTATTAACATTTGGGCGAGTATCATGTACTGTTACTTCAATATCAACGGGAACCATCCATACCCATGGACACAAGGAGACGTACAATGACCCCGGAAGAGGAAGCGATTGAAGGGCTGAAACTGGCCGCCGGCGCCGGTGTGTTTGTTCTGATCATAGCCAGCCTCCTGGTGCTCTGGTGACACGTCCCGTCGGTCACGCTTTACCGTGCCGGCTTAGCCCCCACAAGAAGTAGACGCCACCAACCAGCGCAGCCAGCAAGCCCGCCGGTAACTGGTTGGGGAAGACCACAATGCGTGACAGGTAGTCCGCCAGGGCCAACAGAAGGCCACCCACCAACCCGGCCACGATCAATTGCCTGCCAACGGTTTGCTGCCCCAGTACCCGTGCCAGGTGCGGTGCAATGAGCCCTACGAAACTCAGAGGGCCAATCACCACCGTAGCCGATGCAGTCAGTACCGCGGCAAGCAGCAGCAATAGCAGGCGGGCTTTAGTGACAGGAAGCCCGAGGGACGATGCCGAAGTATCTCCCAGAGGCAAGAGCGTCAGGGGTCTTACGATCAGCGCCAAAACGCCGCAGATAAGAAGGATGAATCCCAGCAGCCCAAACGCTTCGGTTTCGGAAACCAGCCAGGTGGAACCGTACATCCAGTTCAGCAGTTGTGACGCGACGGTGCCGCCGGAGGCCATGACCAATCTCAGCCCCGCATCCATGAATACATACAGGGCCAGGCCGCCCAGCAGCAGTTGGTTACCGGCGAATCGATGTTTTCGGGCCAGGAGAATCAATAACCCGAGTGCGCCGGCCGCGCCGAGCGTCGCAGCGCCAAGCTGCCCGGCCCGGCCTACATCCGCGCCGGTGAGCACGATAAGAACCATGGCCAGCGCGGCGCCGCCGCTGATACCCAACATCTCCGGGCTCCCCATTGGATTACCTGTCATCCGCTGAATCAGCGTGCCGGCGAGACCCAATGCGACCCCTGCCAGCATGGCGGCCAACAGGCGCGGGCCGCGCCACACCCAGGCATTGTCCCATTGGGTGACAGGTGTCCAGTTCCAGCCATCCAGGCCTGGGGACCAACCCATGGAAACGACAACGGTCAGTGCGATCAGTCCGGTCACGATACCACTGACCAGCAACGGCGCGCGCCGCCTGGGCTGGAAGCCCGCAAGGTTGGATTCCTGCCCGGGCATGTGATGGGTGTTTCTGAAACCCTGTAACGCCAGCAGGATGATGGGGCCGCCAATGAGGGCCGTGGTGGTTCCCGTCGGCACCAGGGAGCCATCACCCCAGGTAGATGCCCAATGAGCCAGGGTATCCGCCAGCAGCAATAGCCCACCGCCCATGAGCGTGCTCCACAGGATGCGACTGGCTAATGTACGCGCGCCCAGCAGGCGTGCCAGTACCGGCGCTGCCAGCCCCACAAAGGCCACGACGCCCACCCGGCTGACAACCGTTGCCGTCATCAGTACCACCAGGAACAGAGCCAGTGCCCGAATAAGCCCGACCCTGGCACCCAGTGAACTGGCGGACGACTGCCCCAGTTGCAGCACCTGCAACGGGCGCATCAGCAGCAATATCAGCACCGAGATGACCAGCACGCGGGGCCACAGCTCCATGAACGGCCCCCAATTGTTCTGTACCAGGGAGCCGGCGCCCCAGATGAAAAGATTGCCCAGCCACTCACCTTTGAGCAGCAGAAACGCCATGTTGAGGGCGCCCAGGAAGAAGGTGATGACAAGGCCGGCAAGGATCACTGTCACGGGTGAAAAACCAAGCCGCCACGTCAGGGCGATGACCATGCCGATGGCGATGAGGCCACCTGCAATGGCCACCAGATCCGGGCTGAAGGCCAGTAAACCGGGCGCGAACAGCGTGGCAACGGTCACCCCGAATTGGCCACCCGCTTCCACACCGAGGGTGGTGGGCGAAGCCAGTGGGTTGCCCAGCACCTGTTGGGTAACCGCCCCGGCCAGACCCAGGCCGCAGCCAATCAGAATGGCGATGGATACACGTGGCGCCCAACTGAAGTGAGCCAGAACCGATGAATAGTCGTCCGGATTGAAGGCCCAGAACGCTGACACCACAGCACCGGCATCCAACTGGTTGAGCCAGGGAGCGGCGCTGGCAAGTAACGCGCCCAGCCAGAGGAGTGTGGCGGCGATGGGCAGCCTGGCGGGCATAACCGGCCGGGAGGCAGGCATGCCGGAGGTGCTAGCGTACATTGTCAGCGCCCCCGGCCAGCAGGCTGTCTGTCAGCATGGTGGCCAGCCGTTTCACCGGAAAAACCCCGCCAAACGGCCAGATGGCGTCGATCTCGTAAACCTGATGGCGGTTGACCGCTGGCAGGTACGTCCAGAACGGGCTGGCGGCCAGGGTGTCTGCAAGCCCGGGGGCGGTGGGCGCAATCACCACAATACGGCTGTCTTCATAAGGGGCTATGGATTCCAGGCCCACCACCGAGAAGCCCCAGAAGTTGCCTTGCCGGGGCCAGGCGTTTTCCAGCCCGAGGGCATTCAGGGCACTTTGGTAAAGGCCGTTGGGGGCATAAATACGCACGTGGCGGGCGTCCATGAAATTAATCAGTGCAACCGGCCGGTCTGTCAGTCCCGCCGCTTCCAGCCGGCGGCGTTGCGTTTCCAGAGTGGTGTCAATATCCGCCAGAATCGATTCGGTGCGAGCCTCGCGGCCCAGCATCTCGCCGAGGGTGGTCAGCATGTCACTGGCTTTCTCGAAGGGTTGACTGCCCTCTTTGTACACACTGATAACGTAAGTGGGGGCGATACGCTCCAGCAGTTTTGCGGCGGGCGCCATTTCGGCACTGGTAACAATCAGATCCGGTTTGAGTTCGGCAATGGCTTCGAGGCTGGGGGCGACGCGGGTGCCGATGTTGGCAACCTCCTCTGGAAGCTGCGGCTCATTCACCCACACGTCATAGCCATCGCGGTCAGCGACGCCCACGGGCGTCACGCCCAGCAACAGCAAGGCTTCTGTGGCGGCCCAATTGAGGGCAACAACCCGCTCAGGTTGCTCGTCCAGGGTGAGGGTGCCGCCTTCATGCTGCCAGGTGCCGGCTCTGGCGGGCAGCGACAGAGCACCAATGAACACCATGGCAATCAGGGTTTTAGCCACACGCTCAGTGCACATACGAGACCCACTGGCCCGGCGCCCGCTCCATCACCCCCATTGGTACGCCGTAAATGGATTCCAGGATTCCCGAGTCCATGATGTCGCGTGGGCTGCCATCTGCAATCAACCGGCCGCCTTTGAGGGCCACCAGGCGGTCGCAGAAGCGGGCAGCCAGGTCGACATCGTGCAGTACCACAATCACCGTCAGTTCCCGTTCTTCGGCCAGGCGGTGCACCAGGCGCAGGGTTTCCACCTGGTGTTTGACGTCCAGGGCGGAAATCGGCTCGTCCAGCAGCAGGCAGCGAGTTTGTTGCGCCAGCAGCATGGCAATCCAGGCGCGCTGGCGTTCGCCACCGGAGAGTGTGTCCACGGAACGGTGCTGGAAGTGGCCAAGCCCTGTGTCGTGAATGGCCTGATCGATCAGCCGATGGTCTTCGCTGTTGTAGCGACCAAGTGGCCCGCGCCAGGGATAGCGCCCCAGGGCGACGAGTTCACGGACGGTCAGGCCGTCTGTGCCCGGCGGATGTTGCGGCAGATAACCGACCGTGCGGGCGAATTCCCGCGCACCGGTGGTCCGGAACGAGCTGCCCAGCAGGCTTGCATCGCCCGCCGAGGGGGACAGCTGGCGGGCCAGCACTTTCAATAACGTGGACTTGCCGGAGCCATTGTGACCGAGCAGGGCAGTGACCTCGCCTTCACGAAACTCGATGTTGATGTTGTCAAGGATGGCAGCGTCACCAATGTGCACGCCCAGGCTGGATACTTCAAAGAACGCAGACATGCAGGCTCCCATGGATCTGAGGGCCTGCAGAATAATCTAAATGCGAATTACTATCAATGTGTACCTGGCAATGTATGGCGTGCTGTCAGGCCTGACCGGTCTGTACGCGCCATTGTGCGGAATAGGGGCCGTTGTTCTCCAGCAGTTCCTCATGGCGGCCGGATTCCAGAATGCGCCCGCCGGCTACCACGGCAATGGTATCGGCATCCACAATGGTGGACAGCCGATGCGCGATCATGATCACGGTGCGATTGTGCCCGATCCGCTTCAGGGAGCGCTGGATGGCCGCCTCGGTTTCGTTGTCCACGGCACTCGTGGCTTCGTCGAGCACCAGAATGGGCGGGTCTTTCAGCAGTGCGCGGGCCAGTGAAAGGCGCTGGCGCTGGCCACCGGAAAGCCGAACTCCTCGTTCACCCACGGCGGTGGCAAGCCCTTCGGGCAGTGCCTCGATGAATGACCAGGCCTCCGCCGTCCTGGCCGCTTCGATAATCTGTTCGTCACTCGCGCCGGGGGAGCCGTAGGCGAGATTGTCACGAATGCTGCCCTCAAACAGGTATACGTCCTGGCTGACCAGGCCGATGGCCTCCCGCAGGGACTTCAGGCTGACGGACTGGATGAGCTGGCCGTCGATGCGGATCTGGCCGCCCGTGGGGTCGTAGAAACGCAACAACAGCTTGATCAGTGTGGACTTACCGGAACCGGTCGCCCCGACCAGCGCCAGGGTGTTGCCGGCTGGTACCGCTACCGAAATGTCGTCGATACCCGCACCGCTGGACGGGTAGTGGAAGCTCACGCCCTCGAAGGTGACTTCGCCCTTCACCGGCTGTTCCAGCGTTTTGCCGGATTCATCCCGAACGTGAACCGGCTCAGCCAGCAGGTCCAGGATGCGGCGGGTGCTGGCCATGGCCCGTTCAAACAGGTCGATTACTTCCGCAAGGCCGGTCAGAGGCCACAGCAAACGTTGGGTCAGGAACACCAGCACGCCGTAAGCACCGACGTTCAGAGAGCCTTCCAGGGCCATCATGCCGCCAACAGTAAAGGTGGCCAGGAAACCCGCCAGGATCGCCATGCGGATCACCGGAATAAACGCGGAGCTGATGCGAATGGCCCGGCGGTTTGCGTCCACATAGGCTTCACTGCTCGCTTTCAGCCGCTCCGCTTCCCGGTTTTCGGCCGTGAAACTCTTGATGGTGGCAATGCCGCCCAGGTTGTTGGCCAACCGGCTCGACAGGTCACCGACCTTCTCGCGCACGTCGGCGTACAGCGGGCCAGCCTTGCGCTGGAAGTAGAACGCGCCCCAGATAATCAGCGGAATGGGAGTAAACGCCAGCAGGGCAATGAGTGGTGACAACACGAAAAACACAGCGCCCACGGCAACGACCGTCACCACCACCTGAATCATGGCGTTGGCGCCGCCATCCAGGAAACGCTCCAACTGGTTGACGTCGTCGTTCATGGTGGCGACGAGTTGCCCGGAGCTGCGGGCTTCAAAGAAGCTCATGTCCAGCTTCTGGGCATGCTCGTAGGCGTCTTGCCGCAGGTCGGACTGCAGGCGCTGGGCCAGGTTGCGCCAGAGGATCTGGAACAGGTACTCGAATATCGATTCTCCGGCCCAGATAAAGAAGGTCAGCACAGCCAGGATGGTGATCTGCTCCTGAGCGGTCTCAAAGCCCAAGCCCGCCACAAAGCTTTCTTCCTTGTTTACCACCACGTCGATGGCGATACCAATCAGGATCTCCGGTGCGATATCGAACAGCTTGTTGATGATGGAGCAAGTGGTGGCGGCAATGATCTGGCGACGATAGCCGCGAGCGTATTTCAGCAGTCGGCCCAGGGCGGCAAAGCTGCTGGTGGTGTGGGGGGTAGACTGTGTCATGGTTCGCTCCGCTTGCGCCAGAAAGCGGCAAGCGTAGCGGATTTGTCGAGAATTTAAAATGGAATCATTATCACCTACTGGCGTTCTGTTGCAGCCAGCGGTCAAGCTTGTCGGCGAATTCCTTGCGGTCGGTCTGGCTGAAGGGCGCCGGGCCACCGGTGACCTGGCCAGCATTGCGCATTTCTTCCATGAAGTTGCGCATGGCCAGGCGCTGGCGAATATTCTCTTTGGTGAAAGCCTGGCCGCGCGGGTTGAACACGTCCGCGCCTTTTTCGATGGCTTCGGCAGCCAGGGGGATGTCCTGGGTGATCACCAGATCGCCTGTCTCCATCTGGTCAATGATGTCGTTGTCGGCCACGTCGAAACCCTGGGGTACCTGCCGGCGTTTGATGTAAGGGCTCGGGGGCAGGTTAATGGCGTGGTTGGCGATGAAGGTGGTATCGACCTGCCAGCGGGTGGCGGCGCGGCAGAGGATTTCCCGAATGGGCACGGGGCAGGCGTCGGCGTCGACCCAGATTGGCATGTTTGGTTCCTTTGTTGGTTCGGTGCTTGGTGAAGTTTACCTTTTGATGATGTGAGCCTGGTAGGTTTGGGGTGCGTATTAATTACGTGGTTGCATGCTTTGCGGGTGGAGGATCACAAACTTATGAAGACTCACAGTGTTCTTACTGCACTTCTTGTGTTTTCGCTGGGGCTGATTTCCCTTTTTGCAGGAACTGCGTACGCCGATGAATCAGAGGCCTGGGAGGCTCTCCGGGAAGGCCGGGCGGTTTTGATGTTGCGACACGCCCTGGCACCGGGAACAGGCGACCCCGCGAACTTTGATGTCGACGATTGCAGCACGCAGCGAAACCTGAATGCCGAAGGGCGCGAGCAGGCGCTGGCTTGGAAGGTCTATTTGGCGGAGCATGGCGTTGAGGAGGCCAGGGTCTTCAGCAGTCAGTGGTGCCGCTGCCTCGATACCGCGCGGGGAATGGATGTGGGGCCGGTGAAGGAGATGATGTCGCTGAACTCGTTTTTCCAGAACCGTAGCAACTCAGACATGCATACCCAGCAGACCATCGCCATTGTGAATGAAATGGAGCCAGGCCTGCCAGTGGTGCTGGTATCCCATCAGGTAAATATTACGGCACTGACCGGCATATACCCATCGTCGAACGAGGGAGTGGTTATGGCACTGCCGTTGTCAGAAAACCCGACGATACTGGCGCGTGTGTCGCCGGGGAGTTAGGCGCTCAAATCCAGGGCTCGATGTTCCCTATCTATCGGTCAACCGGCCTTCAGGCGTGGGAGGTCGTACACCTCCTGCCCGCTCAGGTGAAGGTATTTCTGGATCACCAGCAGTGCAATGGTCTGTTCCATCTGCTGATCGAAAAACTTCTCTACATACCGGTTGGCGTTGGCAATGATGGCCTCTGCCTGTTCAGGGTGATTCTGGTAATAGCGTACTTTTTCCGGCAGGTCAGAGTGGTCATCGGCCAGTTCTACATAGTGATAACCGGGCACCAGTGAGCCTTCCATGAACCAGGTTTCAAAGCGGGGCCGGCGCATCAGGCACAGGGAATTGGAGGCCATGATCCACTTCAGGTTCGTCGCCACATCAATGCCTTCCACGCTCACCACAAACTGGTGCTGCAGCTGTTCCTCAATGCTCATGAAGTCCTTGTGGTAGGGCTGGGGTGCGGGTTCCTTATGTTGGGTGCAGCCAATATCGCAGAGGGGGTGGTCATTAAAGCGGGTAGCAAATTCGATGCGGTGCTGGCGGTTGGACTTGCCGCGCCACACCGCCAGGGGCTTCTTTTGGCGGAAAGGTGTCGGGTCCTCTACAAACTGGTAATGCCGAACCGAGTTGAGTTTGAGCAATACTGAGTTACGGTTGGAGGCATCACGACGTACCGGGCGGCTTTTCACGAAACGGGGTTCGTTCGGGATTTCGGTTACATCACCGAACTGGTAGTCCACTTTTCGGTTCCGGGGGAAACACTGGATCAGATTGCGAAAATCGAAGCAGTAGGCGCTGCTTTTGCCGGCGAAGGTAAAGTCGCCGGCGGGTTCGGCGGTTGCTGGTAGCGTGAACGGGTTTGAAAGGCGATTGTAGTACGCAACCCTTGCGTCAATCGCCGCTCTGCGTTCGCCCGTCATCGCCTCGTATTCCGACATCAGCAGGTCGCACTGCCATTGCCAGTAGGCTCGAGGAACCAGGGAGCGCACCGCGTTTCCGGAGTAGTAACCCAGTTTGTGCAGGTTCTTGGAAAAATTGTCACCGACTCGCATTGTTGTCACCAGACGTTGGTTGAGGCGCGCCTTCCGCAGCACGCAAGGGCCCGAAATAGGTCAGGTAGACACCACTAAAACAGCAAAGTGTGTCAGGAGGATTAAATGAATGAGCGATCTTCAAAGCCCCTGTCGCCGGTGTTGGCCGGGCCTGTTCTCCGGCATACCTCTCTCAACCGGCTTACGCTCTGGCTGGTCGGCTCCTGTGCGCTCGCCCTGAGATTGCGCCTGTATCTGCAAGATGCGGATGAGCCATGGATGGACCGGGTACTGACGGAGAAGGACGTCACCAGGGTGCGATTCGGCGCCTCCGCCTACCTCTATCTGATCGACGTTGGATTGAACGACCCGTTGCCAGCCAACACGCGCATCGGTTACGACCTGGGCGTTTCGGACGACACCGTGGATTCGGTCGGGAGCGACGAGCGATGGATACGGGAATGGGCGCCACACCTGTGCCTGCCGGGCGCCGAGCGGCCTGACTTCGTGATCCGGGAGCGATTGGACCGGATCGCCCATGGTTCCTGCCGGCGGCCCCATTCCGCCGCTGCCGACGGTTTGGTGAGAGTGGATCAATCGTTACTGGAAGCCGAAGGCGATATCACAGAGCGGCCAGCATTGTTGTTGATGACCGGCGACCAGATATACGCGGACGACGTGGCCGGCCCCATGCTGCGGGCCATACATCACCTGATCGACCGTTTGGGTTTGTATGAGGAAACGCTCTCCGGCGGTTCGGTCAGCGACAGCAAAACCTTGCGGGAAAACGCAGACACCTACTTTCATAGGGAAAAGCTGCTCCCGGATGTGCGTAGCAATGAAGCGCTGATCGAGCGATTCTTCGGCGGTGTGCGAAAACCGGTGTTCACCACTGCCAGTGCCCACAACCACCTGATTTCCCTCAGCGAAGTGATGGCCATGTACCTCTTGGTGTGGTCGCCTGTGTGCTGGGAACTGGTCGAACGGGACCAGCCTGCGCTGGCTTCCAAGGATGCCGCCGTTTTTCAGGACCAGCAGGCCGCCATCGATGACTTCGTCGCTGGCCTGCCACAAGCTTCCCGGGCGCTGGCACACTTGCCTACCTACATGATCTTTGACGATCACGACGTGACCGACGACTGGAACCTGTCTGCCCTTTGGGAAACCACCACCTATGAACACCCGTTTTCCCGGCGCATCGTTGGCAATGCCCTGGTGGCCTACCTGTTGTGCCAGGGCTGGGGCAACAACACCGACGCCTTCGATGACATCATGCCCGCCATCAAGGAACTGGCCGCCTCCGCAGAGCAGGATGGCGTGTTTAATCACGCCGGGCAGGACCAACTGATTGATGATCTGCTGCAGTTTCAGCGATGGCACTACACCCTGCAGACGTCACCTAAAGTGGTGGTGCTGGATACCCGCACCCGCCGGTGGCGAAGCGAGCTTAATCGGGCGCGGCCTTCCGGCCTGCTGGACTGGGAAGCGCTGACCGAATTCCAGCAGGATGTGATGGGCGAAGACGCTGTCATTGTGGTGTCGCCTGCGCCCATGTTCGGTGTAAAACTGATTGAAGCCATCCAGAGTGTGTTCACCTTCTTCGGCAAACCCCTGGTGGTGGACGCTGAAAACTGGATGGCCCACCGGGGTGCTGCCAATGTTCTGCTCAATATCTTCGGCCACTCCCGCACACCGGAAACCTTCGTGATTCTCTCGGGTGACGTACATTACTCATTCGTCTACGATGTTCGACTGCGGCACAGGCCGGAACGGCCTAGAATCTGGCAAATTACCAGCAGCGGCCTCAAGAACGAATTCCCCCACACCCTTATGGAGTGGCTGGATAGGATCAATCGCTGGTTGTACGCGCCCTGGTCCCCGCTGAACTGGTTTACCAAGCGCCGGCGCATGCGAGTGAGCCCCAGGCTGCCCGAAGGGCGTGATGCTGGCGAACGGTTATGGAACAACGCCGGTATCGGCCTGGTAGAGCTGGATGGAACCGGTGCGCCAACCAATATCCAGCAACTGAATTCACGCTCTGGCGGCACACGTTTCCTGAAACCGGAACGCCACGGCCCTGACGACGACTTCCATTGAAACAACCATTGATGAGGTAACAAGGAACATGAACCCACTCCAAAAACTGGCCGCCAGCGCCCTGATCGCCTGCAGCACCCTGATTGTCACCCCGGCCGCCGCCCACGATCATTCCTCAGACTCCGTAACCATCAATCACCCCTGGAGCCGCCCGACGCCTCCCGGTGTACCCATGGGCGTTGGCTACATGGTGATCACCAACCACAGCGACAGCGACATCACCCTGACCAGCGCTACCACGCCCAGGGCGAAGAGCGTCTCCATTCACGAAAGCACCATGACCGACGGCACCATGAGCATGCGCCCTCTGAAAGGTGGCCTGACCATCCCCGCCGGTGAAACCGTGGAGCTCAAACCCCACAGCTACCACATGATGCTGGAAAAACTGGATGGGCCGTTGAAAGAAGGGGAGCGCGTGCCGCTGACGGTGAGCTTTGATGGCGCGGAAACCATGGAGGTTGAACTGAAGGTTGCGCCGCTGGATGGGGAGATGAAGATGGAAGGGGATGGGATGGATCATTCCGGGCATTGATTCGTAGAACACCGATTCCAGAACTTTGGATGCATGGTTTAAGTTTATGAACTATATTGAGTTTTTGGACTATGTGCGGGTAGGTGTGTGGAATTATACGAATGCTGGATATACGCCCGGAGTTTTGCGAACGAGTTCGTATAACACGCTGTTAAAAAGGAAAATAGAAATTGACAGTTGTGCCTGGTAAGGACTGGTACAAAGAGATTAGTGGGGCAAAATCCCTGCCGACGCGCTGCCCTTATGCCTCTGTAAAAAGGTGCCCTCGTTATTACCAAAGCATATCCCTTCATGGCGATATTGGAGGTACGTCGCTCAACGCAGAAGAAGATAATCAGTTGCTGAACTATTGGAGCAAGTCCGATTTGTGGCCAAAGGTTGAGGAGCAGGCGACCTCGGTCTTCAAAGTTGATGACCAAGTTTCATTTATTTCAAACTTCTGTCCAGAGGTGACTTACCAGCGCTTCGGCTTTTTCTGCTCTCATTTAAGCTTTTATACAGATAGCTTAGACAGGAGAATTGCTCACGAAAATTTATCCAGGCGAGGGGCTGAAGAAGATGATCTACAATGGCGATTCGAGAGTTCGACGGAAGAGCATTTTTCAGACTGCGATCTATATTCACTAATCCGTGAATCGGGAGCCTTTGTTAAAGAAAAGACAGAGCCAGAAATCTCGCCTTGGTGGAGAGAACATGCAGCGAAGATTGCTGTGGGTAGTATAGTTGCTCTGACAGCAGCTATTTTTAAATTCATATTTTCCTGATTTTTTAACAAGTGAATCAAGCCGACCGTTTTGCGCCGGCGCTCCAAACGGCGGCTTATTCTGGCGTTAATTTTCTAGGAGCCGACTTGGATCCAACTGAAAGATATGTTGAACGGCACTTACGTCACCGCGGTTTTAAAGACATTACTTATGAACCAGACGGTAACGTACCGCCCGATTTCTTACTGGGCGGCACTATTGCTGTGGAGGTTCGACGTCTAAACCAGAATCACTTCGATGGTGGGAAATTTAGGGGACTTGAAGAGGTAGAGATACCACTCTGGAGAAAAATTGATGACCTTACCAAAAGCCTCGGTCCGCCATTGTTTGGGCAAAGTTGGTTTGTTTTTTTCCGTTTTGCTCGCCCGGTTGCTCCATGGAAAACTCTTGGCCCAAAGATAAAAACTGCTCTCCAGTCATCTGCTGAGAATCCCCTTCAGAAAAAAAGGGACTATTTTTCGGAATGGAGATTTTGAACTCGACATTTTTCCGGCAAGCAACCGGCACTCAACAATGTTTTTGATCGGAGGTTGTAGCGATGAAGAGTCCGGCGGTTTGGTCTTAGCTGAGATGGAAAAGAATATTCGCTACTGCGCTGCCGAAAAGTTGAGAAAGGTCTCCAAAGTCAGAAGTAGATACCCAGAGTGGTGGCTTACCCTCGTAGACTATGTTGGCTTCGGAATTGACGACTACGATCTAGAGATGTTTCGCAATCAAGTCCGAATTGAACATGATTGGGACAGGATCGTGGTAATCGATCCTAATGAACCAACTAGATACTTTGAAATCTAACACATATGAGCCTTCTCGGATTCAATAGGCAATAGTCATTTTTTTGGCCGCGCCAGCGGCCAACCCAAACCGTGAGCGAGAACGCCTTCCTCCTCAGCCTTGTGGGGCTGTCAGGTACTCACAGTAAACACATATAGGGGCGCTCTTAGGTGGCCTTAGATCACGACCTAACCTCGGGGGCAGGGTCACCAGCTATTAAGCCTTTAATCCCATTCCAAGGGCGCGCATACCGCAAACAACATGGCTTTTGAGCCTAGCCAACCTTTGGGTTAACATTTGGCAGTCGTACGGAACTCAAGGAAAGGAGAGCAGGACACATGGAATGTCCAACCATTTCCGGACTTCGGCTGGACTCCGAAGATCTGGAAGCTATCGAAGCCATTCGAAATGCGCAGCGCAATGGGAATATGCTGGAAATCATGTTGCCGGCAGGTGTTCTAACCACCATTTTCCTCGGCAACAACTCCGCACAGGCTGCGTACAATATCCACTCCACGGATTGGGCTCAGTTTGCAGAAGCAATGACCCACATTTCACCGATGGTCAAAAAGAGAATTGTGACCATCTCCCAGATGCAACGTTTACGCGCTGGCTTGTCCTACGAACAGACTCAATTCTGGCGGGCAGTCGAGGCGGGGTGTCAGCCATGAGAATGGGTAAAGCAGCTATTGTTCTGTGTTTAAGTTGGCTTTCCGCATCATGTCAGGCCGGGGATGCGTCTATCTCTCAGCAGTATATCGAGTCAAATATAGAGCGATTGGAAGCGGCGATCGTGAGGTGTGATTCAAAGGCTGCTGAAAACGGCATGCCGGATTCAGACGTTTTCGATCTACTCCGGCAGTACGAGTATGAAGAAGTGCGAGTCTTTCTTATTACCCGAAGTGCGGCGATGGCGAATGAGTGCCAAAAGCCCCACCTGACTGATTTGGCACACACAATCGGCATGCTAGAGGCATCTACTGCCTACGCTGAGGTCGAGGATTTGATTTCCAGCGTGAAACCCCTGATGTATGGAAAGGAAACGTGGGCGCTCAAGGAAAGGTATCTTCAGTTGCCTGACGACATGAAGAAAAATCTCGAGTCGATACCGTACTTCCAGAAGCCTTTTCGTGATATTCCGATAATCGAAAGGCTGGAATCTGCGAATGGGCTGTAAAAATTCGCTGTACATGGATGGCTGATACGCCGCTCCGTTCTGTAAAAAACATCGGTGAGCTTCGCATTAACGCCCACGGAAAACCAGAGTGAAATTCGAAGTATCGAGCAAGCTTGAAATCAGTCCAGATGAGGTCAGCGAGCTTCTCACCATGAGAGGAGTAAACTCGGAGCTGAGCCCTCTTATACGCATGACCGCGTCTCCCCAATGGGCTAACCGACCGATCTTCGAGTGGCCTACGGGGCGAGTGCTTTTTTCGAGCTGGATACTGTTTTTTGGGATCATCCCGATCGACAGGCACACGTTCTTTTTCCAGAGCATGGATCGTCAACGGGGTTTTGCGGAGACGTCCTACTCTTTAACCAACAAGTTGTGGCATCACTGTAGGGACATTGATTGTAGTGGGGCAAACTGTCTGGTTACCGATACTGTTGAGTTCCAATGCAGAGTGCCCCTACTGACATACCTTCTCGCGCCAGCTTACCGGTTCGTCTTTCGGCACCGTCACAAGGTGCTAAAGTCATGCTATGGGGGCAGTGCAGCTTAACCAGTCAACTAACTGTAGTTCCGCCGGTGCTGCAGGAAAGGGATAAAGCCCCATTTCGGCGTTTTGAATCAGGGAGTAGCCATCGATGGAGTGGCGCAAGAACGAATACCTTATCACCGACGACAAATCCCGGGTGCAACTGGATGTTGTCCACCGCTTGCTTGCCGCAACCTATTGGGGGAGCCGCCGTCCCAGAGAAATTGTGGACAGTATGGTTGCTGGTTCCATTTGCTTCAGTCTTTACTGTGGTTCCAGGCAGATTGGTTTCGGGCGAGCCGTCACCGACAGCGCTACGTTTACCTGGGTAGCGGATATTGTCGTTGAGCCTGAGTTTCGGGGTGCGGGGCTGGGGCAGTGGATTGTGGAATGTTTGGTTGCGCATCCGACCATCAAGGGCACTCAAATGGTATTGCAAACCCTTGATGCTCAAGGGTTGTATGAGAAGTTTGGCTTTTCTGGGAACAGTGCTCTCATGAGCACCACAACGTTACTGGTTTATAGAGAGTGATTGAAATCACGGTAGCCTCGGCACTGATCGTCCTGTACTTGGTCTTGAATCGTGAGGATGTCTACGAGGTGCAGGTTGCCTATGCATCAGCTTTCATGGTGATTTATCTGGCGATCTATTTGTACGTTCCCCCCAAACTGGGGATAACGGCTACTCATTTGGGCCATATTTTCGGGTTTGTCCCGGCGGTCTCCTTTGGGGCAATTCTGTTCCCGGAATTGAATGCTCGATTTCCGGTCGGAGTTACCAGGTTCTGTGGATGGCTTGGGTTGGTGGTGGTTTTCTCAATCCTTTGCGTTTTGAAGGTCTTTGTTTGGTGAGCATTAGCCTTACTGGTGCTCTGTCACCAAGTTTGTAAGTGTTTGTATGGGTATATGGTGAAACCACGATGTACTTCGCAGTTGTAACTATGAAGCGGCTTTTGCGGCCGTTTATGGCGGGTGTTCGATGAAATGACGATTTCCATCCCTGGTATAAGAAACAAACATGGCGCCACAACTGCGGATGTGGTTGCAGAGCAGATTGCGCTTTGCAAAGCGAACCTTTTTACAATTGAGAAGGTTGCTTTTTTTCGCAGGCCCAGAGAAAAGCGAGACGAAATCAATCGCAGGTTGAGAGGGTGTCATGATTTCATGGGTATGGCTGGTTCTCGAAAATTCGGCTGTCTCTATCGCGAAGTGGGTCTAAATCCTGAGATCCCAGTAGTCTGCGAACACGCTATTCCGGTATCAGCAATGGTGTCCTTATACGAGGCAGGAATTCCCTTTGAGGAGTTAGTATTCTTCCCAGTAGCTCGAATTGCCAGAACCTCAGATCAAAAGTTTGGCCGCCTAGGCCTCACAAAATCTGGGCATGACCTTGAGCGGCCGTTCTTGCGCTACCATACCGCCGGAATAGAGGTTGAAACCCACTTCGGTGAAAAGATTTCCTGTAAGGACTGGAGCATTGAAGATCATTGGAACTTGGTAGATAAAACGCCGGAACTCTCAAACATTCGACAAGAAGTGATGGATAAGCTCTCAGTCGATCAATGTACGGTGTGAAAGCTACGTTACATTTTACGGCTCCGATCTTGAGATTTATACGGCAGAGCCGTATATTCTGGTAATGCTATTCATCGAAACCTCAACGTTCACCAAGCTATTGCCGAACTACCTCACGGACGAGGAATACCGTGGGCTTCAAACCTACCTTTTGCAGAAGCCGGATGCCGGGGATCTAATCAAAGGCTCGGGTGGCGTTCGTAAAGTTCGATGGGCACCAGCGGGTTCGGGAAAGAGCGGTGGTATCAGAGCCATTTACTACTGGAAGAAGTCTGACCACGAGATATGGATGCTCACGCTGTACAGTAAATCAGAGCGCGCCAGCATTCCTGGCCATACGCTCAAGCAGATAGCGGAGGCGATCAAAAATGGGTGACAGGAACCTTGGAGCAGAGATTCTTGACGGTATCAATGAAATCAAGCAATTCAAGAAGGGCAAATTGGCTCTACGAACACATGAGCTTTCTGAGCCCTCACCGCCCAAAGTGATTAGGCTGAAGTTGAATATGTCGCAATCAGCGTTTGCAGGTCTTATGGGAGTGAGCGTGCGAACTCTTCAGGATTGGGAGCAAGGACGCAGGGAGCCACAAGGCCCAGCGGTTGCTCTTTTGCGCATTGCTGAACAACACCCGGAAGTTTTTAATCAGCTTCACTGACCAAGATGAGGTGTCATCAAGCTATGTACCGGATGCCAGAACCCCCGCTTCGCTGTGGCTGTGTCATCGGTGATGGTGGGAGTTGTAAATAATTATGGGCATAGAGATCGCTGACATACTAAATGAGCATTCCGTCACCTTAGTCTTTGCAGTGATGGTGTCGGTTGTTGGGCTAGCTCTGAAAGTTGCCAAAAGCATTTACGACTTCTATGAGGAGTACATTATTCGTAGATCATATAGGCGAATTGCTGATCTATCCGAGATAGTCAAGGAGTCTGGGCTTCATAGGGATTTTCTAAGTGACTTGAAAAACAATGAGGTATTTAGGGTGGTCTCTGGAATAAAGTCATCACCAAAAAAGTCGAAAGCGTTAATGCGACTTTATTTATCGGGTAACGTTTCTCTTGATAGATTGCAAGGAATCTCGAGGTATTTGGAGCCCTCCTCTGACGGCGGACTAAAGCTGTCGATATCTAGGTTCGAGAAGTTCGCCTCTTTATACTCTTTAGTCTCGGCTTCGATAATTTTCTTTCTTGGTCTTCTGATGGCCACTCAGCTACTGTTTTCAGATAACAGTGTAACCAGCTTCCTAGGAATGTTAGTGATGTTGGTTTTTTCATTCTTGGCAAGGCTTATGTCTAAGGACTTCAGGAATTTGCGAGATGTAAAGAAAATCGATCTCAGCGAGGTATCTAATAACTCACTTGCAGATGAACGCTGATATATCGATTGAGTGAGGCATTGATGTGCCGCGTCACCTGCAGATCATAGAAGAGAATCCTATGACTAAGCATGTCGGTTCCTGCCTGTGTGGCACAGCGAAATTTGAGGTCCATGGGGACTTCGACAGCTTTTACCTGTGTCATTGTGAGTATTGCCAGAAAGATACGGGATCCGCTCATGCGGCAAATTTATTCTCGCAGTCAGCTAAATTGGTCTGGCAGTCGGGTGTAGATGCTGTGACTTCCTTTACGCTCCCTGGCACTCGTCATAACAAAAGCTTCTGTAAGTTGTGTGGTTCGGCATTGCCAAACACTCAGGTCGCAGGTTTGCTCGTTGTTCCCGCAGGGTGTTTGGACACTGAAGTCTCTGTGTTGCCAACTGCGCACATCTTTACATCGAGCAGAGCGGTTTGGGACGAAGCGATTGGAGACGTGCCAGAGTTCGAGGTCCTGCCAGAGTGAGCTAGGATCACATAACCAGAGATTCTTGGCGGAAGAGCATGCTCTGGCGCGTTTAGCAGAGTGAAATATAAAAAACCGTTCAAACCAGCCGGTACTTCGCTGTGTTCGGCACCGGCGCTTTAAAGTAGACGTTACCTCAGTTATGAAACAACAATCGCAATCTGAAGCAAATATTGCCCCCGAGGATCGAGTGGTCCTGTTCGACGGAGTGTGCCGATTGTGTTCCGCGTGGGCGCGGTTCCTCATCAGGTTTGATAGAAAGCGTCGATTCAAGTTGGCGACTGTTCAGTCACCTGAAGGCCAGGCCATTCTGGAATCGCATGGTTTCCCAACGGATTCATACGAAACCATGCTGCTTGCTGAAGGGCCCAACATATACACGAAGTCCTCAGCGTTTTTCAGAGTAATGCTTCGGTTACCATGGCCGTGGCCACTTTTCTGTATTGGCTGGGTTGTCCCCTCAGTCATTCGGGACTGGCTTTACGACCGCATCGCACTAAATCGTTACAAGCTTTTCGGTCGCTATGAAGTTTGTATGATTCCGGATAAAGATCATGATTCGAGGTTCCTGGGCGAGTAGCCCATTTTTTAGCTATGCAGTCTGCCGTGGCGCTATCGCCTTTATTTGGTTCTATCATGGCTTGATTCCGAAACTGCTCTATCCGCATGAGGATGAACTGGCTATGGGGATGGCAGCGGGCTTTTCACCGGCTGGTGCGTTGCAGTTGGCAACTATCGGTGGCGTACTAGAGATCACCATGTCGGCTGTTGTCTTGATATTTTGGCGCCAGCGATGGCCGATAGTCGTTACATTGATTGCAATGATCGGCTTGCTGGCATTTGTGGCTCTGATGCAGCCCATGCTGCTTGGGGCAGCCTTCAACCCTGTGTCAACGAATGTCGCTGTAGCCGCGCTTGCAATCGTTAGTTTGCACCTTCTGAGCGTGGTAGAGAGTGGTAACCACGAGGATTAATGGCGAGCTCATTAGCCTCGGTAACCCAATTTCAGACGGTAGCTTGGTAGTGTATTACCATCAGCTACTCGTGCACCCAGATCAACACGGTAAAGGTGTTGGTAGGAAAATAGTTGAGGCGATGCAGCGGCGAATGCCAAAGATATGGACTTACCCGGCCTTCGTTTGCACGAACTCTCTGGCACCCGGGTGAAGTACTGCGAGAGCTTTGTCTTGAGCCCCTTGGCCTCTCTGTCACGGCGGCGGCTAAAGCATTGGGTGTTAGCCGCAAAACGCTAAGTGCCGTGTTAAATGGCAAAGCTGGCATCAGTCCTGAAATGGCGATCCGGCTCTCTATTGCTTTCGATACTTCGGCAGAAAGCTGGTTGAATCAGCAGTCCCAATATGAACTCTGGCATGCCGAACAACATCGCAAAGAGCTCAACGTGAAGAGGCTTGTTGCAGCCTGAAGAAGCGCATAACCCATATGATCCTTCTTGGGATCAATAAGCAATAGTCTTTTTGGGGCCGCGCCAGCGGCCACCTGGCTCTCAGTCATCATCTTGTATGATTCAGTTAGAGGTCATGCTCAAACCGTGGCGTGACTAACAAAACCGTCGCAAAAGCCAGCGTTAGGAGATAAGGATGTCCGTAAGTATTGAGGTGGCTGAGACCGCCGAACAGTTTGATTTGGGTGGTAGGTTGATTCGTGCATATGCAGAATTTCTAGGGCTGGATTTGGAGTTTCAGGGCTTTTCCAGTGAGTTGGCATCGCTGCCAATTGTACGGTCCACCCAAAGGTGCGCTATTGCTGAGCTCTTTTGAGGGAGTGCATGTTGGTGCTGTCGGCCTCAGAGAGTTCGAGCCCGGAGTTGCTGAGATGAAGCGGATGTATGTTTTGCCAGACTACCATGGCATGGGTATCGGTAAAGCTCTGACTGAAGCTTTGCTCTGTCAGGCGAAGGAAATGGGTTATGGTTCAGTGCGACTCGACAGCGTTCGTGAGCTTGATAAGGCCTTGCGGTTGTACCAAGCTTTTGGCTTCAAGGAAATCGAGCCGTACCGGTTCAACCCTCACCCAGAAGCTGTATTCATGGAGTATAGAATCTCTTAATTATCGAATTGAGTTATGGGAGCGTTACACATATTGCAGGAGGCATCGTGATAGTCATATATGGAATCAAAGAACACCTTAACCCGGTCAAAGCTCAGCTCTCTGAGGTCATTCACGGATGCATGCAATCCGTACTCGGAATGCCGGAAGACAAGCGGGCTCATCGTTTTATCCCTATGGATGCCGAAGATTTTTATTACCCAGGTGGCAGAACTCCAGCCTACACTGCCATAGAGATCAATATGATGCAGGGGAGGGCTCCAGAGACCCAAAAGGCTTTGATCAAGGAACTTTTCAGAAAAATTGAGTCTGTGGTTGGCATATCTCCTGTAGATATCGAAGTGACAATTAAGGAGCAGCCTGCCCATTGTTGGGGATTTCGGGGTATGACTGGAGACGAGGCACGTGACCTTAAGTATTCAGTCAATGTGTAGCAGGTCGCTCAAGTACGTTTTGGGCCTCCGGCCTCCACCGAATGCCTTTTCGTTAAGCCACAGGGGCGCTGCCAAACAAAGGTGTTGAGCAATAGTCTAAAACACGGAAGAGATGGTTATGATCAGGGATGTGGTCTTCCCCGCAGATAGCGATGAGTTAAGAAAGCTTATTCTCGAGTATGCAGATTGGCTGGGTATCGATCTTTCCTATCAGGATTTTGAGGGAGAGATGGCCTCGCTCGAAGCACTGTTCTCGCCGCCTAGCGGCCAATATACATTCGCAATAGAACGTTTTCGTATCGCCGGTGGTGTTGGGTTTAGACGGATTGACGAGTACACAGCCGAGGTGAAGCGCCTGTACGTACGTCGACAGTATCAGGGTAAGGGACTCGGGCGTGTGCTCATGGACAATCTGCTATTGAAGCTGAAAAGAATGGGTTATACCCGAGTCGTTTTGGATGCCGTGCCTCCTACGAAAAAAGCCCAGGAACTATACGAGTTAATGGGCTTTGAGGAAATCGAGCCCTATTTTTTCAACCCGACGCCCGGCACCAAATTCTATGGCCTTGATCTGCAGAGTTATGCCCTGGAGTCAAATGCTTAACGAGGTCAAGAGACGCTACTGATGTGGCGCACATGTTGCCCGTTTCATCCCAATGGATGCTGAGGACTTTTACTATCCAGGTGGTAGATCACCCGCTTACACGGTTATTAAGATTAATATGATGCAGGGGCGCACCTCGGTGATTCGGAAGGTTCTAGTTAAGGAGTTATTCAGCAAAATCGAGTCGGAGGTTGGCATTCGTTTTGTGGCAATTGGAAAAGAGACTTGAATGACAGCAAAATTTAGCCAAGCGAAAGAAAAGCTTTTAAGCACGGGTTACCCGCGTTGGCGCAATATTCTATCTTGCGTGATTCTTGTGCTACTCGCTACGGGGGCAGTTTCGGCTTGGTGGTATGCGTATTACACAGCAACTGACGTAGAGTGCCACAAAGGTTTTCTGTATTTCTCAGTCGTGTGGCTGGTTGTGCAATGGGTGGTGATCGGGTATTTATTCCGATATCAAAATATTCCGGCCTTTGCGCGGGGCGGCATCAAGTTACTGATACTTCTTGGTAATGTGTGGTTTGGGCTTTTCATTTTTTCACTCCAACCGTGTGCCTCATAGGTCAAGCACATCACCAGAGACTATGGTTTCGACCCCCAAGCCTCAAATAAAGGCCATCTCACCTTGCTGCCAGTAGCAAATAGCAAGCTGCAATGGTAATTCTCTATACGTGTCGGTGGACGCGCTAAAGTAAGCCACTACACCCTGACCCTGCATCAAAGGAATGAATCGGATGGCGAGTGAAAGCTGGTTGTTAGTTGGTGGACTGGTCGCCATCGTTGTAGCGGTTGTCCATTCAGCGCTTGGCGAAGTTCTGATTTTCCAGCGAATGCGTAAAGAGACAATTGTCCCAACGCAGGGGCAGCCGGTCCTCAGAGAGCGTTACGTTAGAATTTTGTGGGCCACATGGCACATCGTTTCTGTATTCGGTCTGGCCATTGCGGGGGTACTTGTTTTCATGTCTCTTTATCCGGTCACCGATGTCCGAGGCTTGTTTCTCCGAGCGGTGGCAATTTCAATGGGCGTGTCCAGCGCATTGGTACTTTTCGCAACTAAAGGAATGCACCCGGGGTGGGTTGGGCTGCTGATCGTGGCGATATCATCGGCAATGGCATTTTGAGAATGCTGCATAAACACAGCAATATTGAGGTCTAGTAAGTTGAGAAGAGTATTAATGAGCGCCTGCCTTCTAGGGAAACGGGTTCGATACGATGGTGGGAGCCTTTCGATGAATGATCAGCTTGTAGAGACCTGGATAACAGAAGGTCGGGTTGTTTCAGTGTGTCCCGAAGTTGAAGCCGGAATGAATATCCCAAGGATGCCTGCGGAGATTTACGGAGGAAGCGGGAACAATGTATTAGACGGCGAATCCGACGTTATTGAAAAGGGCGGAAATATTGTCACCGACGATTTTATTGCAGGTGCTTCTATTGCTCTGGAATTGTGCAAAAAGTTCAGTATTGAGATAGCGATACTGGCCGAGTCCAGTCCTTCTTGTGGAAGTTCATTTATCTATGACGGTCGCTTTTCAGGTAACCGAACTCCAGGCATGGGTGTTACGGCTGCGTTGTTACGTCGGCATAATATCCAGGTATTTAGCCAATATGAGATAGCAGAAGCTAATAACGCCATCCACGCGACAAGCGCTTGATGGTCCTTTTCCAAGGCACCACCTGAACCATGACTTAGAACTGAACGATTGATACTTCGGCAATGGGATGTCAGACCTACCTATGCTGCGCTTTTCTGCGCAGTGCAGCCACACGTTAAACAGTTCATTACTCATCTTGAATGGCTGCCACTGTCGATATATGATCCGTATATAAATCGTATATTAAGGGGCTGCTATGGGAATTGTTAAGATTGACGATGAATTACACGGGGAGATCCGCAAGGCAAGTGCCGTGATGGTTCGCTCTATCAATGCTCAGGCTGAATATTGGATAAAAGTTGGCATGCTTGCCGAGGCGAATCCCAGCATGTCGTTCTCCGAAATCATGCGCGACCAAATGAAGCTGGCCGAGGTAGACATAAGGAAGGCTGTCGGTGGCTAGTGTAAAACGGAAAAGCACCGAGGAACTGAGTGCAATGCGGGAGTCCGGTCGGCTTCTCGCAACGGTTTTCGACTACCTTGATGGCCATATGGAGATCGGCGTATCTACAATGGATATCAACAATCTTGCGGAGAGGTACATTGTCGATCAGCTGAACGCTCGCCCAGCGAGTAAAGGTCAGTATGGGTATCAGTATGTTCTGAATAGCTCTGTAAACCGGGTTGTATGCCACGGCGTTCCTTCAACCGCTCAGAAGCTGAAATCCGGGGATATCATCAACGTAGATATCACGTTAGAGCAGGGCGGATTTATCGCTGATTCCAGCAAAATGTACATGATCGGCGACGTGACTCCGGTCGCCAGGCGTTTGGTCGATAAAACCTATGAAGCCATGTGGGAAGGGATTCGAAGCGTAAAGCCTGGTGCCACACTTGGAGATGTCGGCCATGCCATTCAAAGCCACGCCCAGAAGAACGGCTATTCAGTTGTTCGCGAGTATTGTGGGCATGGGATTGGTCGAGAAATGCATGAAGAGCCACAGGTTCTGCACTATGGCCAGCGTGGAAAAGGGTTGGTCCTCCAGGAAGGCATGGTGTTTACAATAGAGCCCATGTTTAACCAGGGTAAGGCCAAGGTTAAGTTGAAGAAGGATGGGTGGACCGTTGTCACCAGTGACAAGAAGCTGTCGGCTCAGTGGGAGCATACAGTGGCCGTTACCTCCGATGGTTATGAGGTACTGACACTCCGGGCCGAAGAGCATAGTTAAGAGCCTTTAAGTCCACGGCTTTTTCGTTGCGGCGGCGCCTTCACCACAAAACCGTGGACTTCCCTCACTTCAATAGACAGGCATCGATAACTCCGCAATAGCCTTTGTTATCACCTGCTCTTAAGCAAGCCCCTCCAACATTCCCTGAAGGCGCTGCTGTGCCTGCTCATTCAAAGGCAGAAGAGGCTTTCTCGGGTTGCCGACATCGTTGCCTTGCAGGGCCAGGCCGGATTTCACCGCTGCCGCCAAGCCCGATGAAACGATAAACTCCAGAAACGCGTACTGCCGGTAAAACAGCTCTTTGGCTTTCTCGTTTTCACCTTGCTTAACGGCATCATACAGCTGCTTCGGCTTGTCACCGATCAGGCAGGGTGCCGCCGTACACCAGCCGGTGGCACCCGCATTGAGGGCTTCGAGGGCCATGTGGTTGCAGCCATTAAAGAATGGCACTTTGCCATCCGATAGCGTGTAGATTTTATGCATACGCTGAATGTCGCCGGTGCTTTCCTTGATCATGCTGGCGTTCGGGATGCGCTCAACCATTTCCAGCATGAATTCTGGGGACATATCCACGCCGCAGGTGGCGGGGTTGTTGTAGATCATGATGGGCAGTGGGCTGGCGCTTGCGACTGTTTCATAGTGCTGGAAGGTTTCCGCCTCGCTCAACTTGTAGTACGAGAATGGCGAGAGCATGATCGCGTCCGCACCAATTTGATAGACATGCTGCGCTTTTCGCATAGCCTGTTCGGTGGTCAGCTCGGCGATGCCGATGACCACCGGCACCTTACCCGCAATATGCCGCACCGTGTACTCGGCGACCTGCTTCCATTCCGCTTCACTCAAATAGGCGGCTTCACCGGCACTGCCCAAGGCCGCTATGGCGTCCACTTTGGCTTCAAGCAGCACATCGATGACGTCGCCGAGCTTATTGAGGTCAACCTGTTTATTGTCCTGGCTAAAAGGGGTTACCGGATAGCCAATGATGCCTGATAGGTTCATGTCCTGTTCCTCGAAAAAAGGTTGTTAAATGCAGTCCGCGTGGTGTTTAAGCGCCTGCCGTGCGTAGTAGGCAAAATTCACTTTGTTGCGCTTGTCGGTGGATACCCAGTCGTGTGCTTCCCGGGCCAGCTCGTGTGGCAGCGGCTTGATCTCTCCTGCAGCCATCGCAAGCAGCTGCAGCTGTGCCGCGCGCTCTATCAGCACGGCCAGGTTGCAGGCCTCTTCGATCGTCTTGCCGGTGACCAGTTGGCCGTGGTGGGAGAGGAATACGGCGCGGTTGTTGCCCAGGGCGTTTGAGATCAGCACGCCTTCCTCATTGCCTACGGGGACACCAGGCCAGTCCGCGACGAACGAGCAGTCGTCGTACAGAGCGCAGACGTCCATCTGGGAGATCTGCAGTGGTACCTCCAGCATGGCCAGCGCAGCCACGTGGGTCGGGTGGGTGTGAATAATGCAGTTAACCTCCGGATGCTCTTTGTAGATCCAGGTATGGAAGCGGTTGGCGGGGTTGGGCATGCCTTCCCCTGCCAGCGGCTTGAGATCATGGTCGACAGTGATCAGGTTGTCGGCCGTAATCTCGTCGAACCCCAGCCCCAGTCGCTGGGTCAGGAAGGTGTCGCGGTGCTCGGTACGACAGGTGATCTGGCCCGCCAGGCCGGAGTCATGGCCCTTGTCGAACAGAATGCGACAGGTGAGCGCGAGCTTCTCATGGTCGGTCAGTTCCATATCCTGAATCAGGCTTTGCATATCGCGTTCGGTGCTCTGCATCAGTGCCTGCTTGCTTGTGGTGGCGGTCTTCATACGCGTTCTCCTTGGTGTCAGCTTTGACGTGGGGAGAACGATATCGCTATTCTGGACCGGCAATAAGAGCCAGTTTTGTTAGGTTTTCTGGTCCAGTGGAGAGGCGGGCATGTTAAGACCCTGGAAAACGCAGCTGTGGCTGGAGGACAGCCCCGGCAAAACCCTGCATGCAAGATTGCTGAATACGTTGACGGTGGATATCAAGGAAGGCCGGCTGTCGCCGGGGAGCATGCTGCCGGGCTCCCGCTCACTGGCCGAGCAGTTGGGTGTAAATCGCAAAACCGTGCAACAGGTGTATGAGGAGCTGGAGGCCCAGGGCTGGCTGGTTACGCGCCCGCGGTCGGGAACCTTTGTGTCCGAGACCCTGCCCGAGCAGGGGCTGTCGTCCTCTGACCATCAACTGGTTAACAGTACCAACAGGACTCGATCCGCCTCGGAGCTGGTGGAAATCCTCTATCAGGACGCGCTTAGCGCCTACAACGCAATGCCGGTCACCAATGACGGCACCCCGGATTCCCGGTTGATCCCCTATCAACTGCTGGCGCGCACTTATCGACGGGTCTGTATTGAGCTGAGCCGCAACTCCAGGCTGGGCTATGGCGATCCCAAAGGCAGTGTTGACCTGCGCAAGTCGGTTGCGAAGATGCTGTCTGGTGACCGCTTTATGAATTGCTCAGCCGAGCAGGTGTGCATTGTCAGGGGTAGCCAGATGGGTATCTATCTCGCTTCCCGTATTCTAGACCCGAGTAAGGGGGCCATCGTGATGGAAGATCTCTGCTATCTGCCCGCCCGGGCAGCCTTCGAGTCGAATGGTTTCAAGGTGCTGAAATGCAGGCTGGATGGCCAGGGGCTGGATATCGAACACCTACAGGCATTACTCGCCGAGCATTCGGTTGCCGCCATTTATGTCACACCGCATCACCAGTATCCCACCACCGTTTGCCTGCCCATGGATCGGCGGCTAACACTGCTAGAACTTTCCAAAGCACACAGGTTCGCGGTGTTGGAGGATGATTATGACCATGAATTCCACTATGAGACGAACCCTGTTCCCCCACTTGCGAGCTTGCCCAATGCCGAGAACGTGGTGCATATCGGCTCGATGTCCAAAGTGTTTGCGCCGGGTTTAAGGCTTGGCTACATCGCAGCGGATATCCGGTTCATTGAACGTGCTGCACAGGAAATCATACTCATTGACCGTCAGGGCAATACAGTCACAGAGCAGGTTTTGTCTAACCTGATGGAGTCTGGTGAGGTCCGGCGTCACATTCGTAAGACGCGCAAGGAGTATGAGGCCCGGCGTAATTTTGCTGCAGCCGAGTTCGCCCGGGTATTTGGTGACAAGGTATCTTTTACCTTGCCTACCGGCGGAATGGCTATCTGGGTTGATATTTCCAAGCTGGCCAAAAGCCGGGAGCTGGATAGCCTGCCAGGTAAGGATTCGACCCTTAGTACTGCTTATACGGACGATCAGGTGGCGCCGACTCACCTGCGATTTGGGTTTGGAGCGTTAAGTAAAGCTGAGATAACCCAATCGGTGGAGTTGTTAGCGGAGGAGTTGAACTCGACAGGACGTTAGACAGCGAAAGTACGGCGCCTCAGCAATCAGAGGCGCCGCGAGTGGAGGCAACGATTACTTCAGATCTGAGATGCTTGCCCCAAAGTTGATATGGAACGGAGCCCCTTCCAAGACAAGAGCCGGGACTGACTTGACTCCGGCTGCCTCGGCTTCGGCGATTCTCGCCTTGTCATTGCCAAGATGGACCACTTCAACATCGTAGCGAGAGCGATCAATCGCCTCGGCAACATGGTCCTCAGCAGCGACACATACAGGGCATCCTGCGTGGTAGAAAATAGCTTTGCCACTCATTATTGAACTCCTAATATCTGTTGGTTGATTGGCGTGCGCACGACTAAACGATAGAGTTGGCAGAGTGCGTTGACTAGTGGGCACAAATGAGTGGGCTGGGCACCTTTTGGTGTAATTTGTCGAAATGAAAGGAGAAAAATTCTTGCAGACTCGCAGCACCTATCGCAAGTTGGAGGACATAGTGGGCTGCAAATGGTCGGTTTCCGTCCTTCTCGCCGTGGAGAAGGGGGTTAACCGGCCTGGGGCCCTTGAGCGACATATTGAAGGAATCTCGGCAAAAGTCCTCTCTGAACGACTTCGAAAACTTACGGCATATGGCCTGATGCACAAGGAGAGCTTCCCGGAGGTCCCACCGCGTACCGAGTATTCGCTGACCAAGTCTGGTCAGAGGCTCATCAAAATCATTCAGCAAATCCAAGATCTCGATGTCGAAATGAGCGAAAAAAGTGAAAATTCTGTGTAGATGCAACTACCACATAACGCATATGAGCCTTCTTGGAACCAACAGAGAATAGGCATTTTGTTGGCCGCGCCAGCGGCAAACTGAACTCATGAGCGAGAACATTTGCCTCGACAGTTTCGTTCAGCTTTCAGACGCTTAGCGGTTCAGCGGTCACCGGTTAGAGCTAAATGAACCTCAATCTGTGGGAGACAAAATGAAGGTAAAACGAATAGTTACCAACATAGCGGCGGCAACCCCCTCCGAAGCAGAGAAATTCTACTCGGCTATTTTTGGGCTTAAGATTGTGATGGATCATGGATGGATAAGAACCTATAGCTCGGGCGAGGAAATGACCACTCAGGTAAGCGTGGCATCGGAAGGTGGCTCCGGAACGCCAGTTCCTGATCTGTCTATCGAGGTTGATAACCTGGAGATCGCTTTGGAGAGAGTGAAGAATGGAAATATTGAGATTGAGTATGGCCCGGTAAGTGAGCCCTGGGGTGTTCGTCGGTTCTATGTTCGTGATCCGTTCGGGAAGCTCATCAATGTTTTACAGCATGAGTAACCGTTGGGGATTGCTCTAACGGTTCGTTCCGTGTCAGATGGTAAAAATATGGAACCCGTTGTTCAGGAAGAAACCACTGGTTGTGGTATAGCCGCAAGTGCAGCTTTAGCAGGCATCAGTTATGCCGAGGCTAAACGGACTGCAAACGCGCTGGGTATTTACGCCGACGATACGGCGCTTTGGTCAGAGAGCGTGGTGATGCAAAGGTGTTGGATTCCAGGAAGGCACTGAAAGCAAATGTCCGCCGGGATTTCGGGCGCACGAAACCCAAGTGGTACATTGAGATATAAAGCGAATAGGCCACAGCAGTGGTGGCCTGCACCGGTTCATGGGTTTGGTTCAAAAGGGAGCCAAAATTCAAACTGAATGTTAGGTATGGAACAGTCGATTCAGTCCAGGTTCTGACGGGATCAAACAAGCAGACAAGGAGGTGTACAGATGAAGCAAATGGGTCGCTGTCTCTGCGGAGGCATTCAATCGTGAAAGAAACCCCGTCAGCAAAGCTTGTATCGTCAGCTAATCATACCGCCTCGCCATTTGGCACTCAGTTTTGCGATCATATGACACTCGTCCGTTTTGCCGATGGGCGTTGGTCTGAGGTGGAGACACTGCCGGTAGGACCTTTGCCGCTACACCCAGCATCTCATGTGTTGCATTATGGCAGTTCGTGTTTCGAGGGCATGAAAGCTTTTCGGATGCAGAATGGCGGCGTTCGTATTTTTCGCCTCGACCGCCATGTTGAACGCTTCCAGCGCAGCGCCGAGTTGCTTTGCTTGCCTCTGCCGCCCGCCGACATTGTCGAAGCAATGATCCGCCAACTCGTTGATTTATGTTTTGACGATATACCGGAAGCACCTGGTGCGCTCTACCTACGGCCGGCGCTGATTGGCACGGAGGAGAACATCGGTTCGGCGGGTGCGCCCTCTGCACAGGCCATGCTCTATGTGTTGGCGTCGCCCGTCGGAGATTATTTCTCGAGAGGTGGTCATGGTTTGACTATCCTGATCGAAGATCAGGAGTTGCGGAGTACTCCCGGCTTCGGTCAGGCGAAAGCCGGAGGTAATTATGCCTCAGCGCTTCGCCATGTCGTTAAAGCCAGGAAAGAACATGGAGCAGATCAGGTGTTGTTCTGCCCGAACGGCGATGTGCAGGAAACAGGGGCGTCGAACTTCTTCCTGATCAATGATTCTCAGCTGCTCACGAAGCCTTTGGATGCGTCGTTTCTGCATGGCGTCACCCGGGATTCGGTAATAACCCTTGCTCGAGACTTGAACTATGACGTCATCGAACGAGATTTTACCGTTGCTGAGGTCATGGATTGGATTCAGACCGGAGAAGCCGCGTTATCCGGAACAGCGGCTGTTCTTTCTGGTGTGGGGTCGTTTGTGCACAAAGGCGCTACATACAAGGTAGGCGATGGTAGCACCGGCCCTAACACTCGAAAACTGAGCGACGCACTGCGGGCACTGCAATCTGGTAGAACTGAAGATAGATTCGGCTGGCTGAGCTGAATGTTGCTTCTGGAGTAGCGACGTGAAACTCAAGGAACTTTTAGAAGAACTCGAGACGCTAGGGAAAGAGAACGATGCGTCGGTAGAGCAGAAAGATCGCAAGTATCTCAACATCACCAGGGATACCGGGGAGTTCTTGTCGGTACTGATAAAAGCTGGCGCAGTGAGACAGGTTCTGGAGATCGGAACGTCTAACGGTTATTCCACTTTGTGGATAGCGTCCGCGCTACCAGAGGATGGACATGTGACCACTCTGGAAGTGTCTCCGTTCAAGATTAGTCAGGCCAAAAGCAACTTCAAACGTGCCAATCTCGATCATAAGATCACTGTGGTACAAATGGGCGCCGTCGATTATCTCGGGCAAGCTAGCCGTTTGTTTGATCTGGTTTTTCTTGACGCCGACCGCGCGAGCTACGTTCAAGTTGCTGGCCAAATCGTTTCCCTCATTCGGCCCGGGGGCATTCTGGTGTGTGACAATGCGGTTTCGCACGCTGAGGAACTGAGGGAATTCATTGATTTTGTCGACAGCACTGGCGGGTTTACCACCACTACTGTGCCGGTAGGCAAAGGTGAGTTCGTGGCGTGTAAAAAAACATAATCAAGACTGGTGGTGGGAACGCTTGGAAGCGGTTTCTCTACAACCTCGTTAAGCACCAGGGGCGGATGCGCGCGTGTGTGGCCCGCAGCGGAATGTTATCTGATTGGAATGGAGGCACAGATGAGATCTATTGCAACATCACTCATGTTTGTTGGAGAGCAGGCTGGGAAAGCCGAGGAGGCCATCAGGTTTTATACCTCGCTATTCGTTGGTTCAGAGATCGTCGATATTCAACGTTACCAGGCCGGCGAGCATGAACCAGAAGGTTCTGTGAAAATGGCGAAGTTTAAGATAAACGGTCGAGAGTTTATGGCGCTCGACAGCCACCTTGATCACCAATTTACGTTTACGCCCTCCATGTCGCTGTATGTTGAGTGCGAATCGGCGAGCGAAATTGAGGAAGTATTTAAAGCCCTGGCAGAAGGTGGCTCAGAGCTAATGCCGCTGGATAATTATGGTTTTAGCCAGAAATTCGGGTGGTTGAATGATAGGTATGGTGTGTCTTGGCAGCTAAACCTGTCGAACTAGTGTGGCGACAACTCCAGCCCAAAACCGTGCGCAGTGTTACGTAGTTTCCGCGGTTGCCGGAGGCCCTACATTGAACGCATAGGAGACTCAGACAATGGCGACAGATAAACAGCCACTACCGGAGGTCGTTTCTTCGGAACAGTGGAAAGCGGCGCTGGATCAGCTTCTTGTAAAAGAGAAAGAGTTAACCCGGGCACGGGATGCACTGAACGCAGAGCGTAGGAAGTTACCGATGGTCAAGGTGGCCAAGCACTATACGCTCCAGGGGGAAAATGGCGCAGTGTCCCTGCTCGATTTGTTCGAAGGGCGCCGTCAGCTCATTGTTTATCACTTCATGTTTGCCCCGGATTGGAACGCTGGCTGCGACGGTTGCTCCTGGTTGGTAGATGCCATGACACACCCGGCCCACCTGCATGCTCGCGATACGTCGTTGGTTATGGTGTCACGCGCACCAAGGGAAAAACTCATGCAGTACAGGTCGCGGATGGGATGGACGGCGCCTGTTCCATGGTATTCGTCTTACGAGAGCGACTTTAACGTCGATTTCGGCGCAACCACGGATAACGGTGAACGACACGGTGCCAGTGTTTTTATTCGCGACGGAGATGATATCTACCGCACCTACTATACGGGTGCGCGTGGCGTCGAATATCTCGGCACTCTCTGGACATACCTGGATTTGACCCCCTTTGGTCGCCAGGAAACTTGGGAAGACTCACCGGAAGGCTGGCCTCAGACGGAGCCCTACGTATGGAATCGCCGCCACGATGAGTACGACGTCTGACAACTCATATGGAGGAAAGATGATATGAACACGGCTCCCGCACCCTATCCCATCGGTAAGCCTGGCACTCCCTGGGGTGAGGTGGAACGTGCTGAGTGGTTGTCACAGCAGACCCGTCAACGGAGCTATGAGTCTGATGTGTTGAGCGTGATCGAGCGTCTGCGCCCACGTTTTGATGTGGAAGAGTATGGCCGTCTGGATTATGGCGCCAACCGTTATCCGCTGATGGCGATTCGCAGCCGCGACTGGCGTGAGGATTTGCCAGTCGTGCTGATAACAGGCGGGGTACACGGCTATGAAACCAGCGGTGTACACGGCGCACTGCAGTTTCTTGATCAGCATGCGGCGGATTACGCGGGCCGTGTCAATCTGTTGGTCGCGCCGTGCGTCAGCCCTTGGGCATACGAGCGCATCCATCGCTGGAACCCGAACGCGGTCGACCCGAACCGTTCGTTCCGAGATGACGGTTTGGCGGATGAGGCGGCGGCGCTTATGCGACTGGTGGCCCCCGTTCGCGATCATGCATTGATGCATATCGATCTGCACGAGACCACTGATACGGATGAAACCGAGTTTCGTCCCGCGCTCGCGGCCCGAGACGGCAAGCCGTTCGAGCCGGGGGAAATTCCTGACGGCTTCTATCTGGTCGATGACAGCGAAAGCCCAGAGCCCGAGTTTCAACAGGCGTTGATTGAGGCGGTGGAGCAGGTCACACACATCGCACCGGCTGATGGTAACGGTGAGATCTTTGGCTCACCGGTCGCCGCTCGAGGCGTCATTCAGTACCCGCTCAAACAGCTGGGCCTGTGCGCCAGTATCACCAGTGCTCCATACAGGACCACCACTGAAGTCTATCCCGACAGCGCACGAGTGACCCCCGAGCAATGCAATGCAGCGCAGGCTACTGCCGTGTGTGCGGCGATCGACTACGTGCTGGTGAACCCGTAGGGAAGGACAGTCATGATTCTGCAACTAACGTGGGTCGTTATGAGCAGCACAAATGTTTGAGGGGCTGCTCAACCCAGGCGGCTTCCAACTGTCTATTCCGTAATTTGTCTCTGGTTGAAAAAGCCCCTTCCCGCCGTAACGTCATGATGAGTGAGGCGAAAGATCCCCCATCACTCAATTGCACCAGTGGGAGGTAAGCAATGGCAAACGCACAAAACTGGAAACGCGAGCGGGAACAGTATCAGGCGGCCTGGGCCAAGTACCAGAACGTGGCTGAGCGGATAGATGCCAAATACGAAAGCCTCGATAGTGGCACCAAGGACCAGGCGCCCGCCGAGGAAGATCTATCGGAGCTACAGGAAGCCTGGAAAGAGCTTGAGAACGCTCGTGAGCGCCTTGGTGAGTATAACAATGAGCTCCATGAGCGGCATATGGCCCAAGGTAAAAGCATGTGATTTTGTTGAGCACGACCGCGCCATTCTGAGGAAGCGCTAGAGGCGTGTCCTGAACGCGTGTCTAGATAGCTTTTATCCGTGTCAAAGGCCGGAGAGTAGCGCTACTCTCCGGCCTTTATATTTGGATGGCAGTTAAAGCCAGGTCAGGCCCGCGCTGATAATGATGCCGGTGACGATCAGCAGCATCAGGCAGTAGCCCATGATGTCCTTGGCTTTCAGCCCAGCGATGGCAAGCACAGGCAGAGCCCAGAAAGGTTGTAAGAGATTGGTCCAGGCGTCGCCCCACGCAACCCCCATGGCCACTCTGGATATGTCAGCGCCAAGCTCCTGTGCAGCAGGCAGCATAACCGGCGCCTGAACGGCCCACTGGCCGCCGCCGGATGGCACGAATATGTTGACCACCCCGGCGCTGATAAAGCTCCAGAATGGCAAGCTCTCGGCGCTCGCAATGGACACAAACCCTGTTGAGATGCTTGCTGCCAGTCCGGAAGCTGTCATTACGCTCATGATGCCGGCGTAGAACGGAAACTGGATAACGATGCCGGCGCCGCCTTTCACGGCTTCATTCAGGCTGGCAAGCAGGCGCTTTGGGGTCTGGTGCAGGATGATGGCAACGAACAGGAACATGAAGTTCACGATGTTCAGGTTCAGCCCGCCACCCTCGATAAAGTATTGGAAGATGAATGCGATACCACTGAATCCGATCAACCAGGCAAGTATTCTGCTGTTCTCCAGGTAGTCGGCCGGGCGATTGATAACAACCGAGGTGTCGGGCTCATCGTCCAGGATTTTAGGGTCCGCGTACACGCTGTCTCTTTCGTCTGGCAGCATGAGTCGGTTAACCAGGGGCACAATAATAAAAAGTGCGGCGACGATGGCCAGGTTGAAGAAGGCGAAGATGGTTTCACTGGTGCCGATAACGCCGATCACATCTGCAGTGAAGTGGTTCTCTGTGGCAATCGTCAGTGGGATGGAGCCTGCAAGCCCGCCGTGCCAGACAATGAACCCGGAATAGGCACTGGCGATCAGCAACGGATAGTGTACGCGGATTTGCCGGGCGAGGGCTTTGGCAAACAGCGCGCCGACCACCAGGCCAAAGCCCCAGTTGATCCAACTGGCGATCAGCGCGATGAAGGTAACCAGTACAATTGCCTGGCCCGGTGTTCTGGCAAGGCCTGCAATCCGGTTCAGGATGCCACGCACCAGTGGGGTGCTCGCCATCATGAAGCCGGTGACCAGTACCAGCAGCATTTGCATTGAGAAGGTCAGCAGGTTCCAGAAACCGTCCCCCCACATCTCTACTACCGCCATGGGGCTATGCCCCTGGAACACCATAGCGGCAACGAATGACAGCAGTGTCAGTATGATGACGAATAGGTAGGGGTCCGGTAGGTATTTGTCTACCAGACTGACCATAGGTTTGGCTGCTCTGTCTAACACATTGTCCCCCAATATTTTTTTCAGCTTGTTTTGTTGCTGGCAAGCTAAACTAAAAGCCTGGGGTAGCACCAACTATCCTTTCGCCGTATTGCATTACTCATTCATTGGGGGAGGGGGTACTCCCACCATCGTCTATTGCTCCCAGATAGCCCGATTTCTATAATCAATCGTTGGTCCGCTGCCTGATAGCGGCACAGCGATCTTCACAATCCCAATAAAAAGGAAAACCACATGTTGAAACGTCGCTCTCTTCTTGCTGCCGCGGCGGCTACCCTGCTGTTCAGTGCCGTTGCTCAAGCCGATTACAAGGATGAATACACCGTTTCCACCGTACTGCCGTCTGCGTTTCCCTGGGGCCAGGCTGCCGACAAATGGGTGGAGCTGGTGAAAGAGCGCTCCGATGGGCGTATCAACATGAAAATCTACAGCAACTCCCAACTGGTTTCCGGTGACCAGACCAAAGAGTTCTCGGCGATGCGCTCCGGGCTGATCGATATGTCGGTGGGGTCCACCATCAACTGGTCGCCTCAGGTGCCTGAGCTGAACCTGTTTTCCCTGCCTTTCCTGATGCCGGATTATGCCGCCATCGATGCGATCACCCAAGGCGAGGCTGGCGAAGCTGTCTTTGCCGCGATCAAGAAGCGTGGTGTTACACCGCTGGCCTGGGGCGAGAATGGCTTCCGCGAGCTCTCCAACTCCAAGCTGACCATCGATGAGCCGGCCGACCTGGATGGCCTGAAAATACGCGTAGTCGGTTCGCCGCTGTTCCAGGATACCTTTACGGCCCTGGGCGCTAACCCCACCCAGATGAGCTGGGCCGATGCCAAGCCGGCGCTGACCACCGGTGCCGTCGACGGCCAGGAGAACCCGCTATCGGTCTTTGACGTGGCGCGTATCGATCAGGTTGGCCAGAAGTACCTGACCCGCTGGCACTACATGGCGGACCCGCTGGTGTTTGCAGTCAGCAACAGCATCTGGGACCAATTCAGCGAGGAAGATCAGGCGCTGCTGAAGCAGGCGGCGATTGATGCCGGCCAGTGGGAAATCGAGAAATCCCGTAGCGAAATCGACGCGACCCTGGCCGCCATCAAGGAACGTGGCGTAGAGGTCACCGAACTGACTGATGAGCAGCGTGATGCCTTCATGAAGGCCACCCAGTCGGTTTATGAAACTTGGACTCCGCGCATTGGCGAGGATCTGGTCAAGCAAGCGCAGGAAGCGGTCGCCAACCGTAACCAGTAAGCGCGATCTGTTCAGGCGCCCACCGTTGCCGGTGGGCGCTCTTTCCGAACCGGAGTTACCATGCCGTCCCGTCCTCCCAAATTCCGGCTCGATGCCTGGCTGGCCACCATTGCCCTGGTTGCGATCTGCTTGATCAGCCTCGGCAATGTGATCGTGCGCTACGCGACAGATGCCTCCTTTGCCTTTACCGAGGAATTCTCGGTGTTCCTTTTGGTGGTGCTTACCTTCGCAGGCGCTGCGGTGGCTGCGCGACACAACCAGCACATTCGCATTGAGTTGATCGAGCACTATCTGCCGCCCTGGGCACGAAAGGTGGTGTTTGTCCTGCAATGGCTGGGCGGGGTGACAGTCCTGGGGATCATGACGTGGTATGGCAGTACCTTCGCCATGCAGGAATACCAGTGGGAGTCATTGTCACCAGGCCTGGGATTACCTAACTGGATTTACGTGATCTGGCTGCCGCTACTATCTGCAGCCATCATTATCCGCCTGACCCAGAACCTTGTTGATCGCCTTCGCGGCCGGGAAGCCCCAGAGGTGATCCATGAGTCCTGATCTGCTGATGATTGGCAGTTTCCTGCTGGCGTTGCTGTTGGGCATGCCGGTCGCAATTGCCCTGGGCCTGGGCGGGCTGGTGGGTATCGTCGCGGGACTGCCGCCCGCGATGCTGGGCACGTTTGGTACCAACACGTATAACAGCGTGGCCAAATACCCGCTGATTGCGATTCCCCTGTTTATCCTGACCGGCCTGATCTTCGAGCGTGCGGGCGTTGCCGCCGCGCTGGTGCGGTTTGCCCAGTCGATCATCGGCCCCCGCCATGGTGGGCTGACCGTTGTCGCGGTGCTGGTGTGCCTGATCATGGGTGGCATGAGCGGTTCTGGTCCAGCTGATGCGGCCGCTGTTGCCATGGTGATGCTGCCAAGCATGCAGAAGGCCGGTTATCCGAAGCCGTTTTCGGCGTCATTGATTGCGGCTTCGTCGTCCACAGCAATCCTGATTCCGCCGTCCATTGCATTGATTCTTTATTCCATCGTGGTGCCTGGTGTTGATCTGCGGGCGCTGTTCGCCGCTGGTATTTTTCCGGGCATTCTGGCGGGCGCGTCCTTGCTGGCGCCAGCGTTGTATTTTGCGAAGAAGTACCGTTGGGAAGACCCCGAAGCGGTCGAACGCCCGCCTTTCTGGCCCAGCCTCAAGGCGGCCTTGCCCGCGCTGTTTGCACCGGTGATCATCCTTGGGGGCCTGCGCTCAGGCCTGTTTACGCCCACTGAGGCGGCCGTGGTGGCGGTGGCATACGGCGTGCTGGTCGGTTGCGTGTTGTATCGCAATCTCAGCCTGCGGAACCTCTGGGGCCTGATGACAGACGCCGCCGTTACCTCCGGCGTGGTGATGTTTATCATTGCGCTGGCGGGCATCTTCGCCTGGGCGGGGACGACGCTGGGTACTTTCCAGCACCTTGCGGATGCCTTGTTGTCGCTCTCGGAAAACGGCTGGGTGCTGTTGGGTCTGGTGATGGTCCTGGTGCTGATTGCCGGGATGCTGCTGGATGCCATCTCGATCTACCTGATCCTGATTCCGATTGTTCTGCCGCTGATGAATCACTTTGGCTGGAACCCGATCTGGTTTGGCATATTGCTGGCCATGAACATCGCCATTGGCCAGTTCACACCACCGGTCGCCGTGAACCTGATGGTCACCACCCGCATCGCCAACATCCGCCTGGAACACACCATCGGTTGGGCCATGGTGTTTGTGGCTGCGATGGCTGTCAGCCTGGTGCTGGTGATGTTGGTGCCGGGGATTGCGTTGTGGTTACCGGAAAAGCTTGGTTATGTCGTGGGTCCATGGTAAATAGAGCACCGCTACGCTTCGCGGCCTCCCCAAGGATTACCTATGAACCAACTTGATCTGCTTTACGGATTCAGCAGTGTCGTTATCGTTGTAATTCTCTTCATGGCGATAGTTGCGCTTAATGAAGTGGGATTTAGAGTAGGGCGCTTCGTACAGTCCCATACGGACGATGAAGTTAAAGCGCTTACGAGTTCCATTCAGGCCAGCGTACTGGGTTTATTGGCATTGTTGCTCGGGTTTACATTCAGCATGTCCATGCAACGATATGATAATCGAAGTATGGCCTTAATAGATGAAGCGAATGCCATAGGAACCGCAATACTGAGGGTTCAATTGCTGCCAGAGGAATACAGAGACGAAGCTGGCAATCTATTCCGGCAATATGTTGGTTTGCGTGTAGAAATTGGCCAGTTGGACCTTACCAAAACGGAAGAGCGTACTTCCTACAATGATAAAATCGCCGACTTGCAGAATCGGTTATGGGCATTGGCAATATCAGCTACCGAGGTGGACCCCCGCCCGGTAACAACTGGCGCATTTGTAAAATCACTCAATGACGTTATTGATAGCCAAGGTAAAAGAAATGCATTGCTTCAAATGCAAGTTCCAGAAGTTGTACTGGTTTTACTGTTTATAGTGTTCGTCTCCTCAGGTGGGATAATGGGGTATTCCGCAGGGTTGAGTGGAAAACGTATGTTCGCGCCGATAGTGTTGGTTTCCATACTGATTACCTTGATCGTCTTTATAATAATTGATCTGGATCGACCAAAACGCGGTCTTATACAGGTGAACCAGAGTGTCATGACTCAACTGCTGAATGATCGCAAGGAGTGATTCATTCCCTTGCCGTTGTCTTGTGCTTAGTCACTTGCGCCCGATATTCTGGCACCGGCAATCCCCCGATTCCCCAGTCCTCAAGCGCCACTTCATCAATCACGACCATGGTTGAGGCCGGTTTCTTGTCCAGAATTCGAACGAGCAAGTCGGTAACGCCCGCGATCAGTTCCGCTTTCTGTTGCGCAGAAGGTCCCTTGCCCTCCGGGCCGCCTTCGCGGGTAATTTTGATATTGACGTACGGCATGGTCAGTCTCCCTGGCTTGTGATTTCATAGTGAAAGATTTTGGCCATGATGGCCCAGCGGCCTTGATCGTAGATCAGGGTCAGGAAATCGGTGTAGTCGCGGCCCATCATGGTCATTTCCACTCGCGCGAACGCGAGAGTCGGGCCTCCCGTTTCGATCGAAATGATGCGCTCGTTGCGGGTTTCTCCGTTGCTTGCTGGCGGCACCCGTTGATCCAGCACCTTCCGGTATTCGTCGAACGACAGTACCCGGTAATCCTCTGGTGTCGCACTCACATACTGGGCGTGCGGATGGAACACGCCAGAGAGCATGGCGCTGTCGGCCTTGTGCAGTCCTTCAAAATAGGTTTCGAGCAGGACCGGGATGGCTTCGTAAGGCTTGGGTGAGTTCATTGTGCGACCAGTCCTTCCGACAACATTGCGGCTTTAACGCTCGGCCGGGCCGCCATGCGATTCCAGAGGGTGTTCAGGAACGGCCAATCCTTGAGATCGATCCCGGGCACGGCGGCCCAACTGCACACTACAAAAAGGTAGGCGTCAGCAACGGTGAAGGTGTCGCCCACCAGATAGGCTCGACCATCGTCGAGCAGAGACTCCAGGTAGTCGAAATGGCGGGGGATGGTCTCCAGTGCCTGGGCACGCTGTTCGTCCGTTGCGCTGGCTTTGAAGAAGGGGCCAAAGGCCTTGTGCAGCTCTGATGCAATGTAGTTCAGGTGCTCCTGCAAACGGGCTCGCTCAAGGGTGCCTACGTCGGGTATCAATGTAGTTGATTCCGCCAGGTATTGAAGGATCGCAGCGCCTTCGGTCAGTACCGCTCTGCCGGTATCCAGCGCCGGCACATAACCTTTGGGGTTGACGGTTTTATAGTCGATACCGGACTCGGTGCGCTGGGTTTGGGTATCAACGGGCTCAAGGGTGAAATCAATACCCAGTTCTCTAAGTACAATGTGTGTCGCCAGTGAGCAGGCGCCGGGCTTGAAATACAGTTTCATGGGTAGATCTCCTTTGTGTGATAAGCACTGGGCTTGGACACAGAGGAGATTACTGTCTGCAATAAGAATAAAATAATATTGAGTTATTATAATAATGATAATCTAATAGAATCATCTTTGGGTGAAGAAACGAGAGGCGTCGATGAAGCTGGAGCAATTGCGTGTGCTGGATGCCATCGTGACGCAAGGCAGCTTTCGCAAAGCGTCTGAGGTGCTCTACAAATCCCAGCCCGCTTTGAGCCAGGCTATCAAAAGCCTGGAAGAGGAAACCGGGCTAACCCTGCTGTCCCGGGAGAGTTACCGCCCGGTGCTTACCCCAGCCGGTAAGGCCTATTACCGCCAGGCACGGGGTGTGCTGGACCAGGTACAGGCTCTGAAGGAGTTGGCCGGCAAGTTGTCGGCCAGCCAGGAAGCTGAGGTGCGGCTGTCGGTATCCGCCACTTGTCCGTTGGGTAATCTCCTGTCAGTGATTGGTGAGCTCAAGGAGGCATACCCAGCCACGGATATCCGGCTGATGTCGGATGCCATGGGTGGCAGTGCAGAACGACTCATGGCGGGCGAGGTTGATTTTATCATCGCCACAATGGATGGTCTTTCCACAGAGGCAGTTCATGCTTCGCCCTACACCGCCGTGAATATCATCCCGGTAGCCCATCCCGGCTATGGTCCGGCAAGCAGTCGCAAGCGGCTGAGCAATGCTGAAATGCGCCCGTACGTCCAGGTTGTGGTGGCGGGTACCGGGCAGGGGCAATATGACCAGAGCCGGGATGTGGTTCCGGAGAGCCTAAGGTGGACGGTGTCGGATTTTGCCGCTAAAAAAGAGATCGTGATGGCCAGGATGGGATGGGGCGGTCTGCCGGAGCATTTGATTGCCCGTGAATTGGAGGCCGGCGAACTGGTAACGCTTGATCTGAAAGGTTACCCGATCCGCCGTTCACAGCTTCACCTGGTGCGTCGTCGGGAAGGCGCTCTGGGGGTGGTTGCCCATGAGCTTTGGGAGCGACTCTCCACCAATTAAGAATCTAGAGGTAAAAAATGACCATCCAGAATGTGCTGGGAATTGATCTGCCCGTCATTCAGGCGCCAATGGCCGGTGTGCAGGGGCATGAACTGGCTGTAGCGGTGTCCAATGCTGGAGGGCTGGGCTCGTTGCCCTGTGCCATGCTTAGCTCTGAAGCACTGCGAAAAGAGTTGGAAGCACTGACAAGCCAGACCAGCAAGCCCTACAACGTCAACTTCTTCTGTCACACGCCCCCAGAGCCAGATGCCAATGCAGAGCATCATTGGCGCGAAGCGCTGTCGCCATATTTCGACGAGTTGGGTATCGATTCCAATGATGTATCCGCGCAAGCGGGAAGGGCCCCTTTCAGCTCTGAGGCAGCGGATGTCTTGGCGGACTTCAAACCGCCGGTGGTGAGTTTCCACTTTGGCTTGCCGGCACCCGAGTTGATGGCTCGTATAAGAGGGTGGGGCGGGAAGATACTGTCGACCGCCACAACCGTGGACGAAGCGCTTTGGCTGGAGGCGCAGGGCGTCGATGCCATTATCGCGCAAGGGCTTGAAGCGGGCGGCCATCGCGGGTTTTTTCTGTCGCGGGACATCAGTACTCAGGTCGGCACCTTCGCCCTGATTCCACAAATGGTAGACGCGGTGAAAATCTCCGTTATCGCCGCTGGCGGCATTGCGGACTTCAAAGGCGTACAGGCTGCAATGGCGCTTGGGGCGGCCGGAGCGCAGATTGGCACCGCGTATTTGTTGTGCCCCGAAGCTCAAACCAGAGCAGTGCATCGCGCCGCCCTGAAATCAGAGACCAGCCGTGTAACTGCGCTGACAAATCTGTTTAGCGGTGGCGCCGCCCGGGGTATTGTGAACCGAATAATGCGTGAATTGGGGCCGATGAGTTCCAAAGCTCCTGCTTTCCCCCTGGCATCATCCGCCATTGCACCATTACGTGCGAAAGCCGAAGCTGAGGGGAGCGGTGACTTTTCGCCTCTGTGGGCGGGACAGAATGTTGGTGGCTGCAAGGAGGTTTCGGCGGCAGCTCTTACGCGGGAACTGGCAGGATTGGGTGGGTAAGTAACTTCAAAACCGAGTGACAGGCTCAGGAGCAAGTTTGCATGGAAGATTGAGACTTCCGCGAATCAGCAAGCCAGAGCCGGTGATGTTTGAGGGCTAGTCGACGCTATGATACAGCGAGAAGCCAAATTAACCTTGTCTTCGTAGTTGCCTGCAATAGACTGATAACTGCAGCCGGAAGCCCGTCTTAGGGTGTTGTGGCGGCTTGATAATCAAAGAAAGGCCAACCAATGAGAGGAATAACCGTGCCCGCTATCTTTCCTTTTTACCGCGCAGCGGCTTTTACCCTTGCTATGATCGCCGGGCCGGCTATGGCTGCTGACCCAGTGGTGGTGTCGTCCAAGATCGATACGGAAGGCGCAGTGTTGGGCCAGATGATCCTGCAAACCCTTGAAGAAGCGAACATTCCGGTTGAGAACCGCCTGCAGCTCGGCGCGACCAGCATCGTTCGCAATGCTATCAAGGCCGGCGAGATAGATCTGTACCCGGAGTACACCGGCAATGCCGCTTTCTTCCATGATCAGGCAGACCGGGACATCTGGAAAGATGCCGCCAAGGCCTACGAGCAGGCTGCCAGCCTTGATAAGAAGGCACATAACATTGTCTGGCTAACACCGGCGAAAGCCAACAATACCTGGGCCATGAGTGTGCGGGGCGATCTGGCACGTGAGAACGGCTTGAACACGCTTGAAGATCTGGCTTCCTATATCAATGGCGGCGGCGCCTTCAAGTTTGCAGCCAGTGCCGAGTTTGTCGAATCTGCCAGCGCGTTGCCGGCGTTCCAGGAAGCGTACGGTTTCAAACTGGGGTCTGATCAGTTGCTGATCCTGTCCGGCGGCAACACTGCTGCGACGCTCCGGGCTGCGGCCCTGACCGACAACGATGTGAATGGCGCCATGACCTACGGCACTGATGGTGGTCTGAACGCACTCGACCTGAAGGTGATGGAAGACACCCTGGGCGTTCAACCGGTCTATCAGCCCGCGCCTATCGTGCGCGCAGAGGTGCTGGAAACGTATCCGAACATCCGCGAAGTTCTTGCGCCGGTCTTTGAGTCACTGGACCTGGAGACTCTTCAGCGCCTGAATGGCCAGGTTGCGGTGAATGGTGTGCCTGCCGAAGCCGTTGCCCGGGACTATCTGGATTCCCTGGCTCAGGACTAAGATTTGGCGATCACCGAGACTTTGCGCCCAAACCGAGTCATTCCGGTGCTTGGGGTGTTGGCCCTGGCACTGGTCTGGTTGCTGGACCTTGGTACTATCCAACCCAACCGTATTGTTCCGGGCACCGGCCATGGCCTACTTTCGGCCGTGGGATGGACAGGGGCAGGGCTGGTTACGGGGATTCTGTTGGCGACCATTGTGCTGTCCACATTGCCGTTACGTCGTCGCTATGAGCTCCTGCTCGGTCTGATTGGGCTTTCACTGGCAACGATGCCGCTGTTGCTGGATATGTTTGCCGCCCTCCATCTGCCCGAGGGTTCGCCCTACGCCCGCTCGTCGGTCGGGGCAGGGTTCTGGTCTCTTCTGTTCCTGCTTTCGCTGATGTTGATTGAGACCCTTGGCCGGCTCGAAGCCCGGCGTTGGCTTCAACTGATACTGCTCGTGTTTATCGGTGGGAGCTGGATTGTCCTGCTGCGTGGCGAGGGCCTGGAAAGTCTGTCGCTGGTGCGGGAGTTCAACGCTCGCCCCGACAAGTTCCAGCAAGCGCTCTGGACGCACCTGGCCCTGGCATTGGGTGCGGTCGCCATCAGTGCGGGCCTGGCGTTCGCCCTGGCGCTTAAAATGATCCGAAGCCCCGCCTGGCAGCGTCCTCTTCTGGGCGCCGTGAGTTTTCTGCAAACCATTCCAAGCCTTGCGGTATTTGGTTTGCTGATTGCGCCACTCAGTGCGCTCTCGTCAGCGCTCCCGTTTCTGCAGGATCTTGGCATCCGGGGGATTGGCTGGGCGCCAGCGCTACTGGCGTTGATCGCTTACAGTTTGCTGCCGATGGTGCGCAACACCTTTGTGGCTCTTACCGAAGTTCCCGAAAGCCTGGCCGATGCGGCGCGGGGTATGGGTATGAATGAACACCAGGTGTTTTATCAGCTCAAGCTGCCGTTGGCGCTGCCGGTGATGATTGAGGGTGTACGCATCACAACCATTCAGGCAATCGGCCTGACGGCGGTAGCCGCCCTCATCGGAGCGGGTGGTTTCGGTGGTTTTATCTTTCAGGGGCTGGGGCAGGCGGCTATGGACCTGGTGTTGCTCGGCGCCTTGCCTACGATTGCGTTGGCGCTGCTTGCCGATGCGTTACTCACGATGCTGGCGGCCAGTCTCAAGCCGACACCGGCAACGGCCTGATAGGGGAAGGAACTGGTCGGATGATTGAACTGAAAAATGTCTCCCGGCGTTTCGGCGATACCATCGCAGTGGATGGGGTTAACCTGACCATCGAAACCGGTGAAGTCTGCGTGCTGGTGGGCAGTTCCGGCTGCGGTAAATCGACCACGCTGCGCATGATCAACCGTCTTTTGCCCCACAGCGCTGGCGAGATATTGGTGGATGGTGAGGACATCACCACCATGAATCCGGAACAGCTGCGGCTGAACATGGGGTATGTGATCCAGGGTACGGGGTTGTTTCCTCACTGGACGGTGGCGCGCAACATCGCCATGGTGCCCAGGCTATTGAACTGGCCGAGGGAGCGGATCGACGCACGAGTCGACGAGTTGATGACCTTGTTGGATCTCGACCCCAGCGCCCACGCCAACAAATACCCCCAGCAATTGTCTGGCGGCCAGGCGCAACGGGTCGGTGTTGCGCGGGCATTGGCGGCGGACCCCAACATTCTGCTGATGGACGAACCTTTTGGTGCATTGGATGCCATAACGCGGGAAAACCTCCAGCTGGAAATGCTGCGGATCCAGAAGCAGGTCCGTAAAACCACTGTTTTCGTGACCCACGATATTGATGAAGCACTGAAGCTGGCCACCCGGATTGCCGTGATGGATCAGGGGCGCATCATCCAGCATGACACGCCGGAGAATATCCTCCGCCATCCAGCATCGGACTTTGTTGAAAACCTGATTGGCAAGCAGGACCGCGGTCTGAAACTGATGAGCCTGCGGCCTGTGCGAGACCTGATGGCCAATCACACTGAGCCGCGGCAGTCGGAACCCGGGGAGCATGTACTCAGGGAGGAAGACAGTGTTCGCCTGGCTCTGTCCGTGATGCTCTGGCAGGACCTGCGGCAGGTCGCGGTGTTCAATGCGCAGGGGCAGGAGACAGGTGTGATTACCCGTGAACGCATTATCCAGGAAGGCGTGTAATGCGTGTCTGGTTACCTGCCACTCTTTTGGCTTCACTGCTGATCGTGCTGAGTGCCGGCATGCCGGTGCTGGAGCCATTGTTTAACTGGGTGCAGCCGGGCAAGCAGCAGGTGATCTATGAACGGGAGAGTTTTTTATTCCTGCTTCAGAATCACCTGATGCTGGTCGTCGTATCGGCGGCCGTGGGTACGTTCGTTGCGGTGGCTGGCGGCATCTTTGTTACCCGTCCTTTTGGCCGCGATTTCCTGCCCTTGGTTGGGCAAGTGGCCTCCATTGGCCAGACCTTTCCGCCGGTGGCTGTACTTGCGTTGGCGGTACCAGTGCTTGGTTTCGGCGAGGCTCCGATTCTTCTTGCGTTGGTCCTTTATGGCTTGCTGCCCATTCTGCGTAATACCCTGGCGGGGCTGGAAGGTATCAATCCGGCTGTGCGGGAGGCCGCACTGGGTATGGGTATGTCGCCAGTGCAGGTCCTTGTGCGAGTAGAACTGCCCCTAGCCGGAAGGGTCATTCTCGCGGGTATTCGAACCTCTGTTACTATCAATATCGCGACCGCCGCTATCGGCTCAACCATTGGGGCCCGCACCCTGGGCGATCCGGTGATCGCCGGGCTGGTGAACGGCAATACCGCGTATGTGCTGCAAGGAGCGATTCTGATCGGGTTGCTTGCGCTGACAACGGATAGCCTGTTTGAAGCACTTGAACGATCCTGGGATCGTCGATTGCAATCCGTAGGAGTCTAGATGGGTAGTTATCTGCTGTTCGTAGTTATCGCTATAGCGACTGTCCTCAGCCCGGGGCCAGGCGTTATGTTGACACTGACCAACGCCATTCGGTTCGGTGTGTCCGGTGCCTTCGGCGGAATTCTGGGGATTGCCTCTGGTACTTTCATTGTTGCGGGTATTTCAGCCACAAGCCTGGGCATTGTACTGGCGACGTCAGCGACGGCATTTAGCGTCATGAAGTTTATCGGTGTCGCCTACCTGATTTATCTGGGGGTAAAACTGTGGCGGTCTCCTGTCACCGAAATTGAGGAAGCGACGACGGCAGCTCGGAGCAGGAAGCTCCAGTTTCTCGAGGGGCTGACATTGCAACTGACAAACCCGAAAGCCGTCTTTTTCTTCTTGTCGGTATTCCCGCAATTTATTGATTACTCGACTGAATTTGTCGGCCAGTTCGCCCTTTTGGTTGTGACTTACAGCGCCCTGGTTGTCGCCATCCACTTGCTGTATGCGCGCCTCGCCAGATCAGCCCGTGGCTGGCTTTCATCTGAAAAAGGGGGGCACTTGGTCAATAAACTGGGTGGGGCGACGTTTGTTGGTTTTGGGCTGGGGCTGGCAACGGCGAGCAGGTAGCGGCGAATCACTTCCAGCGCTTGTATGGGTGATTCAGTCGTTGGAAACTGCACCATTGTCTGTGGTGTAGCCATCGGTTAGATTTTCCAAATATGTCGGCGATAAAGTCAAAGAAAGTGGTAATGCCTAGTGCATGTCGAGGGGAGGAAAAGCATGGAGCAAAGTGAAACAAACTCTCAGTTCAACGCGGAATTACTTTGTCCGGCTAAGCCCGGCGAAGGCGCTCCCTGGGCCTTTATCGTTCTGCCCCGGGAGGCAAGCGAAAAGCTTCCCAGGCGGGGAAGAACAACGGTAGAGGCCAGCCTCAACGGTCATCATTTTCAGGTAACGCTCGAGCCCGATGGTCAATTGAGCCATTGGCTAAAGGTGAGCAAGGAACATCTCGAAGCCGCAGGTGTGAGCGTCGGTGATGTTGTTGATTTGGGCATCAGGCCGGTGGACCAGGAACCTGAACCAGAAGTTCCCTCGGACCTGCAAGAGGCGTTGGAAGCGGCCCCCGAGGCTCGGGTGGTTTGGAATGAGACAACCACCATCGCGCGTCTGGACTGGATTCATTGGATTGTCTCAGCCAAGCAGGCAAAAACCCGGACGAAGCGAATTAGCGATGCGTGCGACATGCTGGCCTCGGGAAAGCGGCGCGTTTGCTGCTTTGATCCTTCAGGGTATTACAGCAAAGCACTCAGTGCGCCCAAGGCGGCGGACACACAGGAGACTGGATGAGCAAGCCCGTTGTATCAAGCCCCCTGCGGCGAGCTTTCCCGCTTGTCGCAATCCTTTTGCTCACCGCCTGCGATGCGCCACAACTGCTTCCGCCTGACGCCCGCCTTCCGGACGGCAGTACCTATTCCGGTGATATTCAGGACGGTTACTTTCACGGTGAAGGCGTTCAGGAATTTGCCAGTGGCATGGTTTACACCGGTCAGTTCCAGGAGGGCTACTGGCACGGCCATGGTGAGCTCGAGTCCCCGGCGGGTTGGCATTACGAGGGCGAGTTCCAGAAAGGGACGATGTCGGGACAGGGCGTAATCGAAGACGACGGCAGTCGCTACGAGGGGGAATTCCGGAACGGTGAGTTTCACGGTGAGGGGCGTTACGAAGCCGGTGGCAGTGTCTATATCGCTGAGTTTGAAGATGGCGAGCCCGTGGAGGGAAAACACGTTACGGATTACGGCACCTACGAAGGGGAGTTCCGTGACTGGTATTACCACGGGGAAGGCAGCTACGCCTTTACCGGCGAATCGGAGGATCTGGGTAGCCTCACAGGAACCTGGGAGTTTGGTGAGTTCTTCGACCAGGAAGAGTACGTCGCGGAAGCACCTGTCCCGGAAGAACCAGCGCTTTTCACCGAGACTATTCTCGTCGAAGACCGTCGGCGCCTGAACAACCAGATCGAGAGCCTCGCCCCTGAACAGGCGGAGGCAGCAGATGCTTACTTCCTGGCAGTTGGTGGCGACGGCACCGAGTCGGTGTTCATGCGCGATATCCAGGTTGCCAAAACTGGCCTTCAGGCGCAGTTCGATGTGGAAAACCGCGCCATCATGCTGCTCAATCACCGGGACTATGAAACGTTTCCCCTGGCTACCCGGCCATCCATTGCCTCAGCTCTGGCGGCATTGGATGCGCAGATGAATCCTGAGGAAGACCTGCTTGTGGTTCACCTGGTCAGCCACGGTATGCAAAACGGACAACTGCTGTTGCAGCAACCCGGTATCGAGTTGCCGAACCTCTCGCCGCAGGATTTTGCGAAAATGCTGGAACCACTGAACGCGCGCCGAAAATTGCTGGTAATTTCGGCATGCTACTCCGGTCAGTGGATAGAGCCACTCAAGGACGAAGACACACTGATCATGACCTCCGCGCGGGCAGACCGTACCTCTTTCGGCTGTGGTGATGACTCGGAAATGACCTGGTTCACCAAGGCGGTTTATCAGAGTGTGGGGCTGTCATTGGCCGACCCTGATGCCATGTTCGAGGACATCAACCAGCAGATCCGAATCTGGGAAGAAGAGATTGGTATGGAGGAATCGAATTGGTCCTATCCCCAGTCGCACGTGGGTGAGAACCTGCGCGAGTGGTTGAGCCAGATGCCTCAGCCTGCACCTTAGAAAGCTAAAACACCGTGACGAGCTCGCGATGGACCCACTGATCACAGCCGCTGGTCGAGCACTTGCGATGGGCGACCCGTTGGCCGCGCTGAACTGCGTTGCCTTGCGCGACGACGCGCCGTCGCTTGCGCTGCGTGGCATCGCCATGGCCCAGCTCGGAGAACTGGACCGGGCCAGGGTGTTGATAGGCAACGCTACCCGTGCTTTTGGTTCGCAGAAACCGTTGGCACGCGCAAAGTGCATTGTGGCCGAGGCGGAAATTGCGCTTGCTTCCCGTGATCTCGGCTGGCCATCCCGCAAGCTTGACGCAGCGCGCGAGGTGCTGGAACAGCATGGCGACCGGGTGAATGCAACGCATGCGCGCTATATCGATATCCGGCGCCGGCTGCTGATCGGTCGACTCGATGAAGCTGAGCTCGAACTGGGGGTTATGGACGTAGCCTCGTTGCCGCCGGCGTTGAGAGCCATCCATGAACTTATTGTTGCCGGGATCGCTATGCGGCGCCTGGAAACCCAGGTGGCACGCGATGCGCTCCTGCAGGCCGAACGCGCCTCACAGCACGCCGGTATTCCGGCTCTTGTGGCTGAAGTCGCCAGTAAAGTTGAACTTCTGGGCTTGCCCGCCGCTCGCCTGACCAGGATGGGTAGTGAGCGTTTGCTGCTTCTGAACGAAGTAGAAGCGTTAATGGCGTCCCAGGCGTTTGTGGTCGACGGGTGCCGTTATACCGTGAAGCACAAGGAAGCCGTTGTGTTACTCGCGACGCGCCCAGTGCTGTTCGTGTTGCTTCGCATCATGGCTGAAGCCTGGCCCAAAGAAGCATCCAGAGACGAGCTGATTGCACGGGCATTTCGCATGAAACAGGCTGATGATTCCCATCGTGCACGCCTGCGGGTGGAGATCGGGCGCCTTCGTGAGTTATTGAAGCCGTTGGCAACCGTGGATGCCACGTCACGGGGTTTTGCACTGGTACCCCACGAGGCGTGCGAGGTGGCCGTCCTGGCACAGCCAGTGGAGGAAAAGTACGCGCCTATACTGGCACTGCTTTCCGATGGTGAGTCCTGGTCGAGTTCCGCCTTGGCTCTGGCGTTGAATATCGGCCAGCGCAGCGTGCAGCGGGCACTCGATACGTTAGCGACAGAAGGCAAGGTTTACTCGTTTGGCCGGGGCCGAAACCGCCGCTGGACAACGCCACCCATTGCCGGATTCGCGACAATCTTGTTACTCCCTGGTTCACTGGCCCTTGGCTAATATGGGGACGTGATTAAGTCAACCAGGAGACGACCATGAAACAGTTTAGTGCAGAGATTCTCAACGAGTACGGCCCCTTCCACGGAGCTGAGCAGATCCATGGTGTTACATTCGATGGGCAACGCGTCTGGTTCGCATCCGGTGACAAACTGAATGCAATCGATCCGGATAGCGGCAAGCCGGTCGATTCCCTTAGTGTGCCCGCACAAGCCGGGACCGCTTTCGACGGGCACCATATCTTTCAGATTGCGGACAGCCAGATTCAAAAGGTTGATCCAAAAACCGGCGAGGTACTTGGAACCATCCCTGCGCCAGACGGCTGCTCGGGGCTGGCATGGGCGGAAGGTTCTCTCTGGGTGGGGCAGTATCAGGCGTGCAAGATTCATCAGCTGGACCCGCAAACAGGGAAGGTTCTTCGTAGCATCGAATCCAACCGACATGTGACCGGTGTTACCTGGATCGACAGCGAACTTTGGCACGCCACCTGGGACGGTGACGACAATGAGATCAGGCAGATCGACCCCCAGACCGGGGACGTTCTGAAAAGCATTGCAATGCCGTCCGGCGTTGGCATATCGGGACTTGGGGCCGATGGTCGTAGTCGCTTCTTCTGCGGAGGCGGCCAGAGTGGGAAGTTGAGGGTTGTTCGTCGTCCGGATTAGCTGCCCAAACCATCCATGGACAGGTGGCTCAGTGGGGTTGTTGCAGGCGCATCCTACGCATCCTAGATGTCTCGTGATTCAAACTCCGTATTGCGCGGATCAAGTTCCTCAACCCCCAATCCTGCTTCCGGAGTGACGGTGTAGTACTGCTCCTGCTGCTCCACAGTCGGGTGTTGGCGCTTCGGCCCCGCCACCATGAACAGGATCAGCCCTCCCAGCATCAGGGCATTGCTGACGAAAAGGCCCCGCGGCCCCAGAAGGTCCATGAATAGGGAACTGATCAGCGGGCCGATGATGCTGCCAATGCCATAACTCAGTAACAGCGCTGTGCTTGCTGCGGTGATCTGGTGGGTTTCCATCAGGTCATTGGTGATGGCCACAGCGATTGGGTAGATGGCAGCACTGATGCCCATGTACAACCCGACGAATAGCACCAGGGCCACCATGCTGATGTTGCCAATAGCAGCGGCAGCCAGGCTGCACACGGCAGCGACGATGGCGGCCACCAGCATGACCCGGTATCGGTCGAAGCGGTCGCACAGTTGCCCGATGGGCCAGGCCATCAGCATGGCAGCCACGATGGCCGAAGCCATGAAGTTGGAGAGCTGCCCGAGGTTCAGGCCAATCTGATTGGCGTACACTGGCCCCATGGCATAGAAGGCACTGATGAGCAGCCCGGCGATCAGTGCGCCGAGCGTGCCCGTTGGTGACTTGTTATAGAGTTTACGTAATGACAGGCGTTCACCCTGCGAAACCGACGGTGACTCCCGGCGGGTCATTGTCAGGGGGGTGAGGGCGAGCACCACCAGGATGGTGGCCAGGGAAAAGGGAATAAAGCCCGCCGGGTCGGCGACGCGTATCAATACCTGACCCCCGGCAGTGGATAGGAAGAAGATGACCTGGTAAATGGCAAACAGGCTGGCCCGGTTACGGTTGTCGGCCTTGCTGCTGAACCAGCTTTCCATCACGATCATCAGGCCGGCCATTACGAAGCCGCCCACGGCCCGCAGGCCACCCCAGAGTCCGGCCTGGACGGCCATTGGATAAATCAGAATCGAGGCAGAAAGCACCGCGGCGAAAACCGCGAACGCGCGGATGTGTCCCACCTTTTCAATGATGCGCCCGGCATAGAGCGTGCCGGCCACAAAGCCGATGGAGTAGAACGCCAGGATCCACCCGATCACACTGGCGCTGAAGTCTTCGATGCTGAGCCTGAGCCCCAGCAGGGTCATGAGGAAAGCGTTACCCGCGATGAGCAGAATGATGCTCAGGATCAGTGACGTCAGGCTGATGATGGTTTGCCGCATCAATCGTCGGTCCCCGCTTGTCCGCTAGTCTGGATGTCCGTATAAGTTTGTGGGGTTGTGCGGAAATACTGTAGTGATGGTCTCGCTTGAATTAAAGGGGCCCATCCGATCCGTCTGTGGTGTGAATTCGTGCGCTGTTGAGAACAGCGCTTCAGAGGTGAGGTAGAAAGTTCATTGACGCCGGAACAAATCGATACCCTGCTGGAAACCATCCCCGACGCCCGTGACGGTCTCACCCGCACGGAGCGGATCATTCTCTATGTGTTACACGAAACCCAGCATGAGTTAAAAGGTCGTAACGTGCCAACGGTTATGCTCTATGGCCGGGTGGTGGAATACGTCAACATCAGCGAAGCGGAGCTCCATGTCTATCTGGACAGGTTGGGTGTGAGGGGCGGCTGAGTTGCCCCAGGTCATTGATTTTCGCCGTTCATTATTTGCGCAAACGCTAATCCACTGTTAGGTTTCTAGTCAGGGCTTCATCCTGAATTCATAGGGAGAGCGCATGGCAGACACCGTCACTGACTTGCTGGTCCGCTACTGGGCCACCGGCTTCTTCATCGTTGCCACATTGGGCCTTTGTGCCTTTATGGTGGGTGCCTCCAGCTTGCTTGGAGGGCGTAGCCGGGGTGTCAGCAAATCCCTCCCTTTTGAGTCCGGCATCGTCGGCACCGGTGATGCCAGACAACGCTTTTCCGTCAAGTTTTATCTGGTCGCGATGCTGTTCGTGATCTTCGATATCGAAGCCGTGTTCCTGTTTGCCTGGGCCATTGTCATTCCCGACGTGGGCTGGACAGGATTCTGGGGCGCGGCGGTTTTTATCCTGATTCTGCTGGCCGGTCTGCTCTATGACAGTCGTACCGGTGCCCTGGACTGGGCCCCGGAATCATCCAGCGGTAGACCTCGTAGTCCGGCAGGCTGATTCAACGCACCCGATTATGGCGCGGGCCAACGGTGATTTCGCTGTTGGGACCAGCGCCCATGGAGGCGCAGCATGTCCTACACACTGACCAGGGCGGAACCTTCGCCGGACGGTGACACGCAATACCCTGTACGGCAACAGGAACCGTCGGAAGATCCGGTGAAACGCCAGCTTGAACGCAATGTGTTCACCGGCAAGCTGAGCGACGTTCTCAATTCCGCGGTCAACTGGGGCCGCAAGAATTCCCTCTGGCCCTACAACTTCGGGCTGTCCTGCTGCTACGTGGAAATGACCACGGCCTTCACCGCGCCCCACGACATTGCCCGTTTCGGCTCCGAAGTTATCCGCGCATCGCCCCGACAGGCGGATTTCATGGTGATTGCCGGTACCTGCTTTATCAAGATGGCACCGGTGATCCAGCAACTGTACGACCAGATGCTGGAACCCAAGTGGGTAATCTCCATGGGCTCCTGCGCAAACTCCGGCGGTATGTACGATATCTACTCGGTAGTGCAGGGCGTCGACAAGTTCCTGCCAGTGGATGTGTATGTGCCCGGTTGCCCGCCCCGGCCAGAGGCCTTTCTGCAGGGGTTGCAGTTGCTGCAGGACTCCATTCAGGAGGAGCGCCGCCCGCTGTCCTGGGTGGTGGGCGATCAGGGTGTCTATCGGGCGGAGATGCCGTCCCAGCGTGAAAAATGGCGGGACCAGCGCATCCAGGCCACCGAACTGAGAACGCCGGACAAACTGTGACAAACGCAACGATGACGACAGGCACCGCTGACTTAGAGAGCCTGCTGGGCGATTTTAGAGAGGATGTACTGCATGTACAGCCCACGCTGACGGGCATGCCCGTATTCTGGGTGTCTCGTGAGAGCATCGTGGATATCCTGACCCACTTGAAGCGGCAGCCAGCGCCATTTTCCATGCTCTATGACCTGTCGGCCGTGGATGAGCGCTTGCGTGGTCACAGGAACGGTCTGCCAGAGGCTGACTTCACCGTGTTCTACCACTTGCTGTCGGTGGAGCGTAATGAAGACCTGATCCTGAAGGTTGGGCTGCCAGAGAGCGATTTGCGGGTGCCCACCGTTAGCAACGTCTTCGCCAATGCCAACTGGTACGAGCGGGAAATTCTGGACATGTTTGGCATCGCCGTCGCCGGACACCCGCATCCGGAGCGGATCCTGATGCCGCCGACCTGGACAGGCCACCCGCTGCGGAAGGATTACCCCGCCCGGGCCACCGAGTTTGACCCCTATACCCTGACTGTGGAAGGCCAGGATGCCGAACAGGAAGCCATGCGGTTCGACCCGGAAGCCTGGGGCATGCAGCGTGAACGCGACGGGGCGGAGTTTATGTTCCTCAACCTGGGGCCCAACCACCCATCCGCCCATGGAGCTTTCCGCATCGTGCTGCAACTGGACGGTGAGGAAATCGTCGATTGCGTGCCGGACATTGGCTACCACCACCGGGGCGCCGAGAAAATGGCCGAGCGCCAGTCGTGGCACAGCTTTATTCCCTACACCGATCGCATTGATTACACCGGTGGCGTGATGAACAACCTGCCTTATGTGCTGGCCGCAGAAAAACTGGCCGGTATTGAGGTGCCGGACAGGGTGAAGGTGATTCGGGTGATGATGGCCGAGATGTTCCGCATCACCAGCCATCTGCTATTCCTCGGGACGTACCTGCAGGATCTGGGGGCCATGACGCCGGTGTTCTACACCTTCAGCGACCGGCAGCGGGGCTACGAGGTGATCGAAGGCATTACCGGTTTTCGCATGCACCCGGCCTGGTACCGCATTGGCGGTGTGATGCAGGACCTGCCACAGGGTTGGGAAAAATTGGTGCAGGGCTTTCTGGACTGGATGCCTGCACGCCTGAAGGAATACGAGCGGGCGATGATGGAAAACGCCATCGTGCGCGAGCGGACCCGCCATGTGGCGGCCTTCAATACAGCCGAGGCACTGGAGTGGGGGGTGACCGGGCCTAACCTGCGGGCCACCGGCTGCGATTTTGATTTGCGTAAGCAGCGGCCTTACTCCGGTTATGAACAGTTCGATTTTGAGGTGCCGCTGGGCCACAACGGGGATGTGTTCGATCGGGGACAGTTGCGTATCGACGAAATGCGCCAGAGCCTTCGAATCATCCAGCAGTGCGTCAACAATATGCCCACGGGTGACTACAAGGCAGATCATCCGCTGACGACGCCGCCACCCCGGGAACGCATGCTCCAGCACATTGAAACCCTCATTACCCACTTCCTGCAGGTGTCCTGGGGGCCGGTGCTGGAACCCAATGAATCCCTGCAGATGATTGAGGCCACCAAGGGCATCAACAGTTATTACCTGACCAGTGACGGCAACACCATGAGCTACCGTACCCGCATCCGCACCCCGAGCTTCCCGCACCTGCAGCAGATACCGGCGGTGATGCGTGGAGGCTTCGTGCCGGACCTGATCGCCCACCTGGGCAGTATCGACTTCGTGATGGCAGACGTGGACCGCTGATGATGGCAACAACACCGCAGACACATCGGCTTATCGGCACCGACGGATTCGAACTTGATCCCGCGGACGAGGCCGCGATGCTGGGAGAAGTGGGGCACTACGAGCAGCCTCAGGCCGCGTGCATTGAGGCCCTGAAAATCGTCCAGCGCCGATACGGCTGGGTGCCGGATGGTGCCATTGGCGCCATTGCAAAGGTGCTTGGTATCGGCCCCGCGGCGGTAGAGGGCGTGGCGACCTTCTACAGCCTGATTTTTCGACAGCCGGTGGGTCGGCATGTGGTGCTGGTCTGTGACAGCAGTTCCTGTTTTCTGAGTGGTTTCGACGAATTGAAACAGGCGTTGGCGAGCCATCTTGGAATCGACTATGGCCAGACCACAGAAGACGGCCGGTTCACCCTGCTGCCGGTCTGCTGCCTGGGTGCCTGCGATGGCGCGCCGGCGCTGATGATTGACGATGATACCTATGGCCCGGTGTCGCCGGACGACCTGCCGGGCCTGCTGGAGGGTTACCCATGAGCGAGTCCATTTCCAGCCAGCGAACATCCGTGCGTTATCGCAGCCGGCTGTTGCAACCGGAGGCGGACCGTCATCCGGATACCCATCCGCTGACCTGGCGGCTGCGGGACGACGGCGAAGTGATCTGGCTTGACGAATACCTGCGCAAGGAAGGCTACCAGTCGGTTCGCAAGGCGCTGGACAACGGCGACCCTCAGGCCATCATCGCCACCATGAAAGACGCCAATGTACGAGGTCGCGGGGGTGCGGGCTTTTCTGCCGGGCTCAAGTGGAGCCTGACCCTGCAGGGCGGCGACATGCCCCGGGGCTACCTGATCTGCAATGCGGACGAAATGGAACCAGGCACCTTCAAGGACCGCCTGCTGATGGAGCAACAGCCTCACCTGCTGATCGAAGGCATGATTCTGGGGGCTTTGGCCAACAATTCCTTTTACGGCTACATCTTTCTACGCGGTGAATACGTGGAGGCAGCGCGAGTTCTGAACCGAGCTCTGGACGAAGCCAGGGAGGCCGGTTGGCTGGGCGCCAACATTAATGGCAGCGGCTTTGATTTCGACATTGCCGTGCATACCGGCGCAGGGCGGTACATCTGTGGCGAGGAAACCGCGCTGATCAATTCGCTGGAAGGCAAACGGGCCAACCCCCGTGCCAAGCCGCCGTTCCCGGGCCAGTCCGGGGCCTGGGGCAAACCCTCGGTGGTGAACAATGTGGAAACCCTGTGCAACGTGCCGGCGGTGATCCTCAAGGGTGCGGACTGGTATCAGGCACTATCCGGTGATCGCACTGACGACGGTGGCAGCAAACTCTATGGCGTGTCCGGCCCGGTGGAGAAGCCCGGCCTGTGGGAATTGCCCATGGGGACAACCGGCGCAGAAATCCTTGAGCGGGCTGGGGGTATGCGTGGCAACCGATCACTCAAGGCCTGGCTGCCAGGCGGCGCCAGCACCGGGTTTCTGTTGCCGGAGCATCTCGAGCTGCCGCTGGATTTCGACACCGTGGGCAAGGAAGGCAGTCGTCTGGGGACGGGGTTGCTGACGGTGGTACCTCAGGAACAGAGCATGGTGGCGCTGATGCGCAACCTGGAGGAATTTTTTGCGCGGGAATCCTGTGGCTGGTGCACCCCCTGCCGGGACGGGCTGCCGTGGACGGTCAAACTGCTGTGGGCACTGGAACTGGGGCAGGGTGAAACTGGCGATATCGAACTACTGGACAAGCTGGCGGCGGACTGCGGCCCAGGGCTGACCTTCTGCGCCCATGCTCCCGGCGCCGCCATGCCGTTACAGACGGCCCTCAAACACTTCCGGCAGGAGTTTGAGCAGGGCGTCAGCAAACCCAGGGGTAAGGCCCATCAGGACCCGATTCCGGTGGGAGAAATCTGAGCGAAAGTCATCGAAGGATAGGCAGGCAACATGGCGACGATTCACGTGGATGGACAACGCTATACGGTCAATGGAGCCCACAACCTGCTCCAGGCGTGTCTGTCCCTCGGCCTGGATATTCCCTATTTTTGCTGGCACCCGGCCATGGGCAGTGTGGGTGCCTGCCGCCAGTGCGCGGTCAAACAGTATAAGGACAAGGACGACGACAAGGGCATGGTGGTGATGTCCTGCATGACGCCAGCCGCGGATCAGACCCGCATTGATATCGACGATGAGGAAGCCAAAGCCTTCCGCGCCAGTGTGGTGGAGTGGCTGATGATCAACCATCCCCACGACTGCCCGGTGTGCGAGGAGGGCGGGCATTGTCACCTGCAGGACATGACGGTGATGACCGGCCATGATCGCCGCCGTTACCGGTTCCGCAAGCGCACGCGCCGGAACCAGTATCTGGGGCCGTTCATTGCCCATGAGATGAACCGGTGCATTACCTGTTACCGCTGTGTGCGTTTTTACAACGACTACGCTGGTGGTACCGACCTGGGGGCCTTTGGTGCCAAGGATAATGTCTATTTCGGTCGCTACGAAGAAGGCATTCTGGAAAGCCCCTTCGCCGGCAATCTTACGGAAGTATGCCCCACCGGCGTGTTCACGGATCAGAGCCATTCCGAACGTTACACCCGCAAGTGGGATCTGCAGTTTGCGCCCGGCATCTGCCACCAGTGTTCAATGGGTTGCAACATCAGCCCGGGGGAGCGGTACGGAGAGTTGCGCCGTATTGAAAATCGCTACCACGGTGAGGTGAACGGGTATTTCCTCTGTGACCGGGGCCGGTTCGGCTACGGTTACGTCAACCGGGCAGATCGGCCGCGACTGCCGGAATGTCGGGAATCGTCAGGCAGTGATCCGGTCAGCCTCGAAGTGGACACCGCTCTGGCCCGTATCAGCGACGCTCTGCGCCATTCCCGCCGGGTGATCGGCATCGGCTCGCCACGGGCCAGCCTGGAGAGTAATCACCAGTTGCAGGCATTGGTCGGCGTGGAAAACTTTTCCACCGGCATTGAGTCGCGGGAACAGGCCTGCCTTGACCTGATGAATCATCTGCAACGCCATACCGGCCTGCCAACGCCCACGCCCCGCGAGATGGAAGATCACGACGCCGTGTTGGTTCTGGGCGAAGACCCGGTCCAGAGCGCCGGTCGTCTGGGCTTGAGCCTTCGTCAGGCCGCGCTGTCGCGTCGTGAGGCACTGGGCGAGACCATTGGTGTGCCCGCCTGGAATGCTGAAGCCCTCAAAACCCTGGCGCAGGATCGTTACCACCCGCTGTTTATCGCCTGGCCCACCGCTACAGACCTCGATGATGTGGCTGCGGCTCGCTATGCCATGAGTCCCGATGAGATTGCCAACCTTGGCTTTGCGGTGGCCCATCGGATCGACCCGGCAGCCCCGCCAGTGGAAGGGCTTTCTGAGGCCATGGCTGAGGCTGCTGAAACCATTGCCACTGCTTTAATGGCGGCGGAGCGCCCTTTGGTGGTGAGTGGTGGATCGCTGGCCTCCGAACCGGTACTGGAAGCGGCCGGTAATGTGGCCCGAGCATTGTCCCGGCGTGCCAAACGGGGCGGGCTGGCACTGATACGGCGCGAGGCCAACAGCACGGGCTTGTCCCTGATGGGCGGCCAACCACTGGACTGGGCGCTGGAGGAACTGACCAATGGCCACGCGGATGCCGTGGTGGTGCTGGAAAACGACCTGTACCAACGAGTGCCCCGGAAAACGGTGGATGCAGCGCTGGCGCCGGCAGAGATCTGCGTGGTGCTTGATCATCAACGCACGGCAACGGCCGAGCGCGCCAACTTCCTGCTGTCCGCGGCCAGTTTCGCGGAGGCGGACGGTACGCTGGTTAACCTGGAGGGCCGGGCACAACGCTTCTTCCAGGTATATGACCCAAGTTACATGCGGCCGGAAAGCCGTATTCATGAAAGCTGGCGCTGGTTGCACGCACTGGCGGTGAACCTGCAAGGCGAGAAGGCCGGTGATATCACCCTGGATACCGTCATTGCGGCGTGTGTCGAGGCTCATCCAGAGCTGGGCGGTATGGAGGAAGCCGCTCCCGCCTCACACTACCGCATTGATGGCCTGCAGCTGGCGCGGGAGCCCCACCGGTACAGTGGCCGTACCTCCATGCGGGCGAACCAGAGCGTCAGCGAACCACGGGTGCCGCAGGACCCGGATTCCGCGTTTGCCTATTCCATGGAGGGCTACAGCGGTTATCACGAACCCCGGCAGCAGGTGCCCTTTGCCTGGGCGCCCGGCTGGAACTCGCCTCAGGCCTGGAACAAGTTTACCGACGAAGTAGGCGGGCATTTGCGCGGCGGTGACCCCGGCGTGCGTTTGATGTGTCCGGTCCCGGGGCAGGGCCATTACAGCCGACCGCCTCAACGTGCCGAGGGCGTCGAAAGCGTCGAAAGTGGAGAACGCTCGCCAGCTTTACGGGCCCTGATTCTGCCGCGGCTGTTTGGTGGCGAAGAGACGTCCTCATTGGCCGTGCCCATTCAGGAGCGTACGCAAACGCCCAGTGTCACCCTGAGCATGGATGACGCTGAACACTTGTCGATCCGGGGCGGTGACACGGTGACCCTCTTTGGGGAAACGCTATTGGTGGTTCAGAAGGATGGCTGGCCCAAAGGCTGGATCGGTCTTCCGGCCGGGCTGTTTGCCGGACTGCTTCCGGGAGAGCCAGTCGCACTGGATAACTCCGTCGGAGGTGAACCATGACCTGGTGGACTCCGCAACTGGCTGCCATTGCTTGGGGGATGTTCCAGGCCCTGGTGATCCTGCTGGGTGCTGTGCTGCTGGGTGCAGTGCTCACGGTAGTGGAGCGTCGCCTGCTGGGGCTCTGGCAGGACCGTTACGGGCCCAATCGGGTCGGGCCGTTTGGCACGCTGCAATTGGTGGCGGACATGATCAAGATCTTCTTCAAGGAGGACTGGATACCGCCATTCGCCGACCGGCCGCTGTTCGTCCTGGCGCCGGTGATTGCCTTTGCCTCATTGCTGCTGTCGTTTGTCATTATCCCGATCACCCCCGGTTGGGGCGTGGCGGACATGCACATTGGCCTGCTGTTTTTCCTGGCCATGGCTGGGGTCAACGTATACGCGGTGTTGCTCGGGGGCTGGTCCAGCGGCAACAAATACGCGCTGCTGGGCGCCATGCGCGCCACGGCCCAGACGCTGTCCTACGAAGTGTTCATGGGGCTGTCGCTGATGGGGGTAGTGGCCCTGGCCGGGTCGTTCAAACTGCGGGACATTGTCAACGCCCAGGAAGGTTTCTGGTTCATCATTCCCCAGTTCTTCGGTTTTGCCACCTTCCTGATCGCCGGTATAGCCGTCACGCACCGCCACCCGTTCGACCAGCCGGAAGCGGAACAGGAACTGGCCGACGGGTACCACATTGAATACTCCGGCATGAAATTCGGCCTGTTTTTCATCGGCGAATACGTCGGCATGGTGCTGGTGTCGGCGCTGATCGTCACGCTGTTCTTTGGCGGCTGGCACGGCCCGTGGCTGCCACCAATCCTGTGGTTCGCGCTCAAGACCGGCTTCTTCCTGATGCTGTTTATCCTGCTGCGGGCATCGTTGCCCCGGCCCCGCTATGACCGGGTGATGAGTTTTGGCTGGAAGGTGTGCTTACCGCTAACACTAATCAACTTACTGGCGACGGGGGCGGTGATGCTCCTGGTGGCTGAATAAGGGAGGACTTATGGAAAGAGAAAAGGTCCCGATCATCAAACACATGCTCTGGCTGTTGCCGGCCACCTGGTCGCAATTGCGCACCCTGGGCATGGTGTTCATGCACAGTTTTCGCAAGCGGGAGACAGTGAACTACCCGGAACAACAGGTCTATCTGCCACCGCGCTACCGCGGCCGCATTGTGCTGACCCGCGATCCGGACGGCGAAGAGCGTTGCGTGGCTTGTAACCTGTGTGCGGTGGCCTGCCCGGTGGATTGCATCTCGCTGCAGAAGGGGGAGCAGGAAGACGGCCGCTGGTACCCGGAGTTCTTCCGCATCAACTTCTCCCGCTGCATCTTTTGTGGCATGTGCGAGGAAGCCTGCCCGACGTCGGCCATCCAGCTGACGCCGGACTTCGAGATGGGCGAGTATGATCGCCAGCAACTGGTGTACGAGAAAGAGGATCTGCTGATCAATGGTCCCGGTAAAGACCATGACTACCACTTCTACAAGGTAGCGGGCATGGCCATCGGTGGTAAGGACAAGGGGCAGGCCCAGAACGAGGAGGCGCCGGAGGATGTGCGCACGTTGTTACCCTGATAGTCACCGCAATAGCGACCGTAAGCCGGAGGAGGCAATCTGATGGAGCTGGCCTTCTATGTCAGCGGACTGGTGGCGGTGCTGGCGACCATTGGCGTGATCACCGGCACCAGCCCGGTTCATGCGGTGGTGTATCTGATCGTGTCGCTGATCGCCGTGGCACTGGTGTTCTTCGCTCTGGGAGCACCGTTTGCCGGTGCCCTGGAAATCATCGTGTATGCCGGGGCGATCATGGTGTTGTTTGTGTTCGTGGTGATGATGCTGAACCTGCGGTCGGATGCAGAGCGGGAACCGTCCTGGCGGAATCCTCGCCATTGGGCAGGGCCGTCGTTGCTAACGTTGCTGCTTCTGGGTGCCCTGGCGGCCCTGATCGGTCAGGGTGGCATGGAGCAGATGATCGATGGTGAGCTGCTGACCGCACGAGCCGTGGCCCTGACCCTGTTCGGGCCCTGGTTGATGGTGGTGGAGCTGGCCGCCATTCTCCTGCTGGCGGCCCTGGTGACAGCGTCCCATGTGGGCCGGCGATCAAATCCTTTGCGAAAGCAGACGACATTGGACAACCGCAACCAGGGAGGCAACTCATGACGGGAGTTCCCATGGAGCATGGGCTGATCCTGGCCGCCATTCTGTTCAGCCTGGGGTTGCTGGGGCTGATGCTGCGTCGCAGCATGTTGTTTGTGCTGATGAGCCTGGAAGTCATGCTCAACTCGGCGGCGCTGGCGTTCGTGGTGGGGGCCACGGCCTGGAACCAGCCGGACGGCCAGGCCATGTTCCTGCTGGTCATTACACTGGCGGCGGCGGAAGCCAGTGTTGGGCTGGCGCTGATGATCCAGCTTTACCAGCGGTTCCGCTCCCTGAATCTGGATGCCGTTAGCAGGATGCGTGGATGATGGCGATGGCAGTGATTCTTTCGTTTCTGTTGCCTCTGGCGGGCACACTGATCCTGGCGTTCAGCGGCGGACGCATGGGCGCGTTGGCCAGTTCCGTCGTGGGCGTCGGTAGTGTGGGGCTGGCGGCGCTGGCCACGGCCTGGGCGACAATGGCTCACTCAGGCGGCAGTGAAGGGATAACCCTTTGGACCTGGATTGCCGTCGGGGATTTCCAGCCCACCATCGGCCTGGCAGTGGATGGCCTGGCGCTGGTGATGATGTCAGTGATTACCGGTGTGGGTTTCCTGATTCATCTGTTCGCCGCCTGGTACATGACCGGTGAGGAAGGCATTACCCGCTTCTACGCCTGGATGAACCTGTTTGTGTTCAGCATGATGCTGCTGGTGCTGGGAGACAACCTGCTGTTGTTGTTCCTCGGCTGGGAGGGTGTCGGTTTCTGCAGCTATGGCCTGATCGGCTATTACTACCGGGGCAGCGCCAATGGCTGGGCGGCTTTCAAGGCGTTCGTGGTGACACGCATTGGCGACGTGTTTCTGGCGCTGGGGCTGTTCCTGATCTTCATGGAACTGGGCACACTCGATATCCAACAATTGCTGGCCCTGGCTCCGCAGCAGTGGCAGGAAGGCAGTACCACCGCCAACCTGGCGACGTTACTGGTACTTGTTGGTGCCCTCGGCAAGTCGGCTCAGGTGCCACTGCATACCTGGTTGCCCGACGCCATGGCTGGCCCCACGCCGGTGTCTGCGCTGATCCACGCGGCGACCATGGTTACGGCGGGCGTGTACCTGATTGCCCGGCTCAATGGCCTGTTCCTGCTGGCCCCGGATGTGCTCCTGCTGGTCGGCGTGATCGGGGCAGTGTCTCTGCTGCTGGCGGCTTTTGCGGCTCTGGCCCAGACCGATATCAAGCGCGTGCTGGCCTACTCCACCATGAGCCAGATTGGCTACATGTTCGTGGCGTTGGGGGTAGGCGCGTTCGATGCCGCGATCTTCCATCTGGTGACCCACGCCTTCTTCAAGGCACTGCTGTTCCTGTCAGCCGGGGCAGTGATCATCAGTTGCCACCACGAACAGGACATGCGGCGGCTTGGCGGGCTTTGGCGCAAGCTGCCCGTGGCTTATGGTGGCTTCCTCGTGGGCGGTGCGGCGCTGGTGGCATTGCCACTGGTGTCGGCTGGCTTTTTCAGCAAGGACGAAATCCTGTGGCAGGCAATGGCGGCTGACCAGACCGGACTGCTGATTGTTGGATTGCTGGGTGCGGTGTTGACCGGCATCTATACGGTTCGGCTGATCCTCGGCACCTTCCATGGCGAGCCCGGAAGCGACCACGCCCGCCATCCGGAACCCGGCACCAACCCACTGACTCATCACCTGCCGTTGATGGTGCTGGCGGTGCTGTCCACCTTTATCGGCGCCTGGCTCTATCCGGGCCTTGGCGGACTCTTCCCGGACGCACCCGGAGAAGCAGCGGAAACCGGCCATACCCTGCTGCAGGTACTTGCCATGGGTGCCGCTATTGCGGGTTTGCTGTTGGCAGCATGGCTGTTCCTTTGGCGGCGTGACTGGCTTGCAAAACAGGTCGGGCAGGGCATAGGCGCCCGCCTGTGGACACTCTGGCACCATGCGTGGGGTTTTGACGCCCTGTTTGACCGGGTGCTGGTGCAGCCTTGGCAGTGGATGGTGAAGGTTCTGAGGGTGGATCTGGTGAACCTGGTGATGAATCTGCCAGCGCTATTGGCGCGTGCGCTTAACGCCGGGCTGGTGAAAAGCCAGAACGGTCGCGTGCGCAGCTACGCCCTGGTCATGGTGTTGGGCGCCACAATCATTCTGCTGGCTCTGGCGGTGTTGCCGGGAGGGCTAGCATGATCCTGGTGTGGTTGATCCTGATCCCGTTTGTGGGTGGGCTGCTGTGCTGGCAGGCGGACCGTTGGGGCGACAGGGCGCCTCGCTGGATAGCGCTGGCCACCATGTTGTTTGTACTGGTTATCAGCCTGGTGCTCTGGGTAACCGGTGATTTTGCGTTGCCGGGTGAGGTCACCAGGCATTGGCTGCTGGAATGGAGAACGTCCTGGATCCCGCGTTTTGGTATTGAGATTCATCTGGCGATGGACGGCCTGTCGCTGATCCTGGTGGCGTTGACCGGGTTCCTCGGTGCATTGGCCGTGCTCTGTTCCTGGCACGAGATTGACCACCGTGTGGGCTTTTTCCACCTGAACCTGCTGTTCATCCTCGGTGGTGTTGTGGGCGTATTCCTGGCGCTGGACCTGTTCCTGTTCTTCCTGTTCTGGGAAATGATGCTGGTGCCGATGTA
>NZ_DELU01000023.1:105758-106252 GCF_002352785.1 Marinobacter sp. UBA2688 | reverse complement strand
TAGACCCGGATTCGAGCCGCTACCCGATTCTTCATCTACACCCAGGCCAGTGGCCTGCTCATGCTGGTGGCGATACTCTCACTGGTGTTCGTGCATTACGCCAACACCGGCGAACTGTCCTTCAGCTACGACACCTTGCTGGATACCGAGGTCCCGGAGGCGCTGGCGCCGTGGCTGATGCTGGGCTTCTTTGTGGCCTTTGCCGTGAAGCTGCCGGTGGTCCCATTCCATGGCTGGCTTCCGGATGCCCATGCCCAGGCGCCGACCGCCGGCAGTGTCGATCTGGCCGGTATCCTGTTGAAAACCGCCGCCTACGGCATCCTGCGGTTTGCGCTGCCGCTGTTCCCGGAAGAGTCCCAGGCGTTTGCGCCTGTCGCCATGACACTCGGGCTGGTGGGCATTATCTATGGTGCTGTACTGGCGTGTGGACAGCAGGACATCAAGCGCCTGATCGCCTATACCAGTATCTCCCACATGGGCTTCGTGCTGATTGC
>NZ_DELU01000023.1:58086-105653 GCF_002352785.1 Marinobacter sp. UBA2688 | reverse complement strand
CACATGGGCTTCGTGCTGATTGCCTTGTATTCAGGCTCGGAACTGGCGATTCAGGGTGCGATCATCCTCATGGTGGCCCATGCCTTCTCCAGTGCCGGGCTGTTTATTCTCAGCGGCCAACTGTATGAGCGCATTCACACCCGTGACATGCGGATCATGGGCGGCTTATGGGGTCGAATCCCGGTGCTGCCCGGTTTTACCCTGTGTTTCGTTGCCGCCTCCCTGGGTATGCCTGCCACCGCCAATTTCGTGGGTGAATTCATGGTGCTGTTTGGCACCTTCCCCAGCGCGCCGGTCGTGGTGGTGATTGCCAGCTTGGGGCTGGTGCTGGCGGCGATATACTCCCTGCTGCTGATGCAGCGGGTGCATTATGGCCCGGAATACCGCCAGGGCGCCCTGAGAGGGCCGGACGCGAGAGAATACGGCATGATGTTGGTGCTGCTTGTGCTGACGGTGATGGTGGGGCTCTATCCTCAGCCAATACTCGACATTACCGCCCCGATAGCGGGCCCGGCTGCCGAGCTGTTTGAGCAAGCCGGGGCAGAACTGGCCAGCCGCGCAGGGGAGGTGAACTGATGCTGACCCTGGCAAATCTGGTTGCACTCATACCACTGATCGTCGTTGGTGCCACCGCGGTGATCGTCATGCTTGGCGTAGCCTGGCAGCGGCACCATGGTGCCACGGCGTTGGTTTCGGCCGTTGGGCTGGTATTGGCTCTGGCCTGCGTGCCTGTGGCCTCCACAGCATTGTCATCGCCGCCACTGATGACTATGGATGGGCTGGCGTTAATGGGCAGCGTGCTGGTGCTCCTGTGTGCGCTGGTCACGGTCGCCCTGAGTCATCATTACCTCACCGGTTACATCGGCCCCAAGGAAGAGTTTTACCTGTTGCTCTTGTGTGCGGTGACCGGGGCACTGGGGCTGGTGGCCAGCGACCATCTGGCGACCCTGTTCATCAGCCTGGAGCTGCTGTCGATGCCCCTCTACGGCATGTTGGCCTATAGCTTTCGGGCAGAACGGTCTCTGGAAGCCGGCATCAAGTACCTGGTTCTGTCTGCGGCCGCGACGGCGTTCCTGTTGTTTGGCATGGCGTTGATCTATGCCCGTACCGGGCATCTCGACCTGGCGGGCCTGGCGACGGGGCTGGCAAACACCTCCGATGCGTGGACGCTGGCTGGGGCTGTGTTGATGCTGGTGGGGCTTGGTTTCAAGCTCTCCATTGTTCCCTTTCATCTCTGGACGCCGGACGTATACCAGGGTGGGCCTGCGCCGGCCACCATTTTCCTCGCCACGGTCAGCAAGTTGGCGGTGTTCGTGCTGTTACTGCGTCTGGTGACCGTTGCGCCGGTGTTTAACAGCGACTGGTTGAACACGCTGATAACACTGCTGGCCCTGATCACCATGTTGTGGGGCAACCTGTTGGCGTTGTTCCAATCCAACCTGAAGCGACTGCTTGGCTATTCCTCCATTGCCCATTTTGGCTACCTGATGGTGGCTATCGTTGCAGGTGGGGCACTGGCAGTAGAAACCGTGGGGGTTTATCTGGTGACCTACCTTGTCACCACACTGGCAGCCTTCGGCGTGGTTACCCAGCTGTCCAGCCCATTCAGTGGTGAAGATGCCGCCGGACTGCACTATTACCGTGGGCTGTTCTGGCGCCGTCCATGGCTGGCAGCCGTGATGACCGTGAGCTTCCTGTCCCTGGCTGGCATCCCGCTCACGGCGGGGTTTATCGGCAAGTTCTATGTATTGGCACTGGGGGTTGCTGAAAACCGCTGGTGGCTGGTGGGCGGTATCGTCGCAGGCAGTGCCATTGGCCTGTTCTACTACCTGAGAGTGATGGTGACCCTGTACCTGCCGGAACCCGGCATGCGCCGGATGGACGCCACCAACGACTGGGGTAACCGCATTGGTGGGCTGACGCTGCTGGTCGTGGCCGTGTTGATCCTGGTGCTGGGTGTTTATCCCTCGCCAATGATCCAGTGGGTGGCCGGGCTGTCGACAGCTGCGTTCTGACCTCCGGTTTTGGCCGGATCAGTGATCGTCAATGGCCTAATTATCGTTAATGACCTAATTATCGTTAATGACTTCGTGCTCGAACCGGCCAAGAACCACCATGATGATCAGCGCCAGCGCCGTGACCATGCCGGCCAGGGCGAGGTTGCCGATGCCGCACGCAACGCCAACTGCGCCCGCTGTCCAGATGGATGCACCAGTGGTAATACCCTGAATACTGCCACGGCTCTGAATAATGCTGCCAGCACCCAGAAAACCGATGCCGCCGATGACGCCCTCAACGATCCGCGTGGGATCGATTCGTGCCGAGGGGTCGCCTTCGGCAGTGGCGAACAGGATATGAATCCCCATCATAATGAAGGCCGAGGCCCCCAATGACACTAGCATGTGGGAGCGCAGGCCTGCGGCTTTGCCTCTCAATTCCCTTTCCAGCCCCAGTAACAGGGCCAGCCCAGCCGCGGCCAAAAGTCGGAACAACATATCCATCAGGGGGATTTCACTGTCGAACATCGTGTGTCTCCTTTGTTGTTATTAAGCGATGAATGAGTGAATGGGGCGTCTATTTTCCTAGCAGTTCACCGACCGGGCGTAAATTAACGACATGGTCGCACAATGACTTGACGATCATCAGGATTGGAGTGGCAACCACGAGGCCTACGGGTCCCCAGAGCCAGCCCCAGAACAGCAGGCCGATAAAGATGGCAACCGCGTTGAGGCTGGAGATATGGCTGGTGAGCCAGGGCGTCAGCAGATAGCCCTGAACGCTGGTGATGGCCAGCGACGTGCCGGCAACAATGATCGACATCTCCAATTCGCCAAACTGGATAAAGGCGGCCACACCTGTACCCATAAGCACCAGGAACGGACCCAGGTACGGCACGGCACTGGCGACGCCTGCCAAAACACCCCAAAAGCCGGCCTGTTCAACGCCCAGTGCCAAAAACGCCAGCCAGGTCAGCACGCCCACAAATACGGCACCTACAAACATCACAAACAGGAACTGTCGTACGCTGCGATGGAACTCGTTCATGATTCGGGCGGCTTTACGCATTCGTGCGAAGGATGGCCCGGATATTTTGACGATCTTGCGTCTGTACAGCGAGCCAATGGCGAGCACGAAATACACCAGCAACAACGCCGAGAAGCACTGGGAAATCAGCACCAGCGCTGCCGGGGAACCCTGAAGTACGTAATCTTTGATCTCGAGGGGTTCGTCCACCACGCGCACGGGCGTTGCACCCGATCGGGAGGCGTCTTCGTTGCCCTGATCGGGGCTGGCGGTGGCTTCAATTTTCTTTGCGGCGGATTGCGCTTTTTCCATCATGCTTTCCCCGTCCTTGGGGCGGCTGGCTTCATTCTGCTGAAACTGTTCGATGGCCACCGGTATCTTGTCCAGCATAGCCATGGCTTCCTGCTTCAGGGGAATACTGGCTCCGGCAATGATACCGATAAGCAGAATCAACACCACAGCCGCCGCCAGGGGGCGGGGTACTCTCAACCGATTGATTGTGGCGACAAGGGGTTCGAGGGCGTAGCTGATTAACACCGCCACCACCAGTGGCAAAAGAACCGCCTGGGCCCAGTCAATAAAATAAAGGGTTGCGATACTTGTGAGTGTGATAAGCGACATGCTGCGCATGTTGATGGCGTCAATCAGCGCCTGACTGTTCTGGGAGTTGTTGTCTGCTCCCGACTCCTCACGCTTTGTCTTATCGCCGTTCTCCATGGGATATTGCCTCCGTGTCTAATCGGTAAAACCGTTGCAGCGCTTCGTAGACTTCCGGCTGTTCCGCTTTCAGGTGCTCCGGTTGTTGGTAAAAGGCTTCCGTCAGCACTGCAAAAAACTCGGCGGGTTCGGTGGCGCCGTATGGGTCCAGCCAGGGCTTCTGGTGATGTTGAAGCGACTGTCTCAAGTGTTCATAGGCCTGAGTCATCGTTTCCTGCCAATGTCTTGCCTGTTCGCCGCTAAGTGGCGGAGCGCCGTCCGCAGTGCCGTCCAGATAGTCCAGCTGGTGGGCGAATTCGTGAAGAATGACGTTGTGGTGCCCAGCAGGATTGACGGCACCTTCCTCGCACTGTGTCCAGGCCAGAACCACCTGTCCATAACTTGAGGCTTCGCCGGCGCGAATCTCGTTACTCTCGCTCACCACCAGGCCATCATGCTCAATATCCCTGACACGATAGGCATCCGGATAGACCAGGATACTGCGGATGTCGTCGAAGTCGGAATAGCTGCGGTTCATGATGAGCAGGCAGGCATGTCCCGCGATGGTCAGGCGTACGGTGTCGTCCGCCTCGAACCCATCGCAGCCGTAAAAGGATTTCTCCGCCAGGAACAACTGTACATGCTGTTCCAGTTGTCGTTTCAGCTTGGCCGGCAACCCGGGGAATAGGGGCACCTGGGACTCGAGCGTCGCGCGCCAGTTCTCCGGAAAGGGAGTTTGAAGCTGTCTCTCGCGACGCCAGTTGCGGTAGAAAAACAGATAGAAAACCGAGGCGGCAATCACGGAAATCGCGCAGAGAGTGTAGATCAGCATGGGCAAGATTCCGGGGCCGTGTGGTGATTTGACATTTTAGTTCAGTTTGCTAATTAATTAGGTGTTGGGTAGCAACATTCCCACCGTGCGATTGAATTCTGATGCCGTTCATCATAGGGGGTTGTAGGGCGGCCGTCAGGGAACTTTTCGTTACTTCCTATCAGTAGTGGCCACCAAGTCGTTCCGTGGCATGGAAGCATAAAGGAATCTGCTCCATGTATATCGTAACCAATAGAACCGTCGATGAAAGCAAACACACAGAGAGTGAGGCCTTTGGCAGTAAACCCATTGAAGGCCCCAACGAGTTGCGGCTGGCGGAGGCATCCCGCCGGCGAAACCGCTGGCATATTGATATCCTGCCTGACCAGATCACACCGCAAATGGCGAAGAGTGTCGATCTTAATCCCGACAATACCTACCCGGCGAGCGCCTACGTGGCCCGCAAACTGATCGAGAGATCCGGCCACGGCGCTGGTGCGCGCCCGAACGGAAGAAACCTGCTGTTGTTTGTTCATGGTTACAACAACGATATGACTGATGTGCTTGATCGTGCCGAAAGGCTGGAGCAGAACTTCGGCGTTGAAGTCATTGTGTTCAGTTGGCCCGCCAATGGTGGAGGGTTGCACGGCGTGCTCAGCTACAAGAGCGACAAGCGGGACGCCCTCGCCTCGGTAGGGGCATTCAATCGCGTGCTGGAGAAGCTGGAAGCCCTGGTGAGCGACTTTCATGCGCAGTACGTGATGGATCTGGAGGCGCGTGCGGAAGCCCGGTTTGCAGACAACGCCGCCGCGTGGGACCGCTACTTTGCGAAGGAAGTCGAGAAGCACTGCCCGTTCACTGTGAATCTGATGTTGCACAGCATGGGGAACTATCTCTACAAGCATTTGCTCGGGAGTTCGGTGTACAGCGGAGATCGGCTGTTGTTCGATAACGTTGTGATGGTGGCCGCGGACACCAATAATGAGAACCACGCCGAGTGGGTGGACCGAATTCCCTACCGCAATCGTCTCTATATCACCATCAACGAAAACGACGGAGCACTAAAGGCCTCACGCCTGAAAATGGGCGAACAGCAGAAAGCCCGGCTTGGCCATTACCTGCGCCGGCTGGATTCCAGGGTGGCGACCTATATCGACGTTACCAGCCAGCCTCATGTCGGGGATTCCCACGCCTACTTTGAGGAGTCGCCGTTAAAGAACGCGAAAGTTCTGGATTTCTTCAAAGCATCGTTGAATGGAAAAGTGGCTGAGAAGCCGACTCGTTATGATCCGTCACGAAACGTTCACCGATTGTGATTGCGGATTTCAGTTAACCCCAAATCGCCGCTCTCGCTCAAACCGGAAGAATCCGTCCCGTTCCTCAAGGGCAATGGTTTTGGCAGAGCGCCCGAAGTGTTCTGCACGCAAATCGTCCAGCGCTTTATCCAGTTGATCTCCGGAATAGCGCCGGGCAAGTTGGTTTCGTTCGGCCATGTAGGCTTTGCCATTTTGCCAGCGTTCGTTGCGTTGCTGGTCCTGCTTTGAAAGGCGGCTGATGGCTTCTTCCGGATAGCCCATCTGGCGGCGCAGGCTGTTGATGCGTTCCTGGCGAGCGTCTGCCGATAAGGTGTGGAGGTGGCTCTGAACAGCGTCGAGGCTGAACAGGGTGCGAGCCATCACGTCCGGGCCAATAAGCCGTCGGGCCATATCGTTGTTGTAAAGTTGTTCTACGGAGGTTTTAAGCTGGTGCGCGGTTTCTTCCGGGGTGATTTCGTGGGCTTGGTCCAGTCGCTGCAGTTCCGCCTGAAAGGCGTCCTGATTCGCATGCATGGGAGACTCCCGCTCGCCCCATATACGGCTGGCCTCGTCACCGAACAGTGCCTCCCGTTTTTCCCAGAGCGCTGTCTGGCGTTCGAGCATGGGCATGCCCTGCAACAGCAGCCGGTTGTCTTCCAGCCATTGCTCGTACGCGGAGAGCTTTGCAAGGTCTTCATTGCTCAGGGCTGATGGCCCCTGGGATTGGGCCGGCGGTGATGTAGCTGGTTGGCCGGGCAGCACCGGAGTGGACGAGGTCTCGGACGTCAAAGGCTGTACGGGCGTCGTCGACAGGCTAAGGATAAAGCCGGCCGTGCCCAGAATCACCACGGCCAGCCCTGCAAGCCAAAGGGATGTTTTCACAAAGTATTTTCCTGTTCACCGGTTGTCAGGGAGCCTTTCAACGTCGTTGACGGCCCCCTGGTTGAGTTACAGCAAAGGCTGGAGTTTCGGCCAGATCAACTCTGCGATCTTTTGGGAGCCACTATCGGCCGGGTGTATGCCATCGAAGATGATGTCGCTCTCCGTCACCACCTGTCTTGGGTCCACGAAGGTACAGTCGAGAGTGGAATATTCGCAGGCCCTGGCGAGGATTTTGTTGCCGTAGTCGACCGCCTGTTTCATGCTTTTAAGACGGAAAAGGCCGTTCTTGGTGTAGTAGTAACCCACCAGCACGCCGTTCTCCACGCCCGCATCGGACAATTCGTTCAGATAGTTCACGCCGTCCACATACAGATCATCGATCAGATCCTTGCACTTGCTGCTGAGGCGGCCGAACTGATACCACTGGGTTTTGCAGTTGTATGGGTCAAGGGCAATCGCCGGAATAAGGATGTCGTTACCGCCGCCATTACCAACCATGGTGCGGATGTCGGGATTGTCCTCCTGTGCGGTGGCGAACTGCTCGACAACAGAGGGCGCGAGGAACCCACCGGTGAGTTCGGCGCCGGAGACCGTGTAGCGGCGGAAGGTTTCCCCGGCTTTGGCTTCCAGTTCGTCCTGGATCTTGCCGGACAGGGCGAAGATTGAGTCGCCCAGGAATATCACCTGGTCGTTGTCCGCATCAGAGACCTGGGGATTGCTGAGCAGTTGTCCCAGCTGGCCGCAGCCTGTCATAGCCATGGCCATCGCAGTGACCGCCAGGAGTCGAAACAGGGAATGGCCTTTGGAGGAGGTGTCTCTTTCGTCACAGTGTCGGATCTTGTTCATTATTGTGTCTCCGTTGTTGGGGATGAATGGTGCCTGGCGAGGCACCATTCATTCGCAACTTGCACAAATTGTGATCAGCGCAACAGGTCGGAAGTGGCTGTTTTTTTGTCTTTTTCGGCGGGATGAGCTGGAGTGTGACTGGCCTCTCGAAACGATGTGTTCGCTTTTGACCGGCAGGTTATGGTCTGGAGTGATCGGTGAGCTCATTCAGCAATTCAGAAGCACCCCAGGTTTTTTCCGTTTCCTCCCGTTGATGCATCAGTCGCACGAGTTTGCGGTTGACCGGTGCGTCCGTACCCAGCTTTTCCGCCAGTTTCACCACTTCGCCATTGATCCAGTCAATTTCGGTTGGGCGCCCGGCCTGGAGGTCTTCCCACATGGAGGAACGTGCAACAGGATCGATGGTGAGCATCCGTTTGGCTAGTCGGGTAAACAGCCAATCTGGTAGTGACATCACGGAAGGAATCAGTTTGGTAGGCAGGCCTGTGAGTTTTACCGTGGGTATGCCTGCCGATTTAAGGAGCTCTAGCGTCTCTCTCTGAGCCATTGCCAGGCAGCGGCGATAGTCCCTTTGCGAGAGCTCTTCCAGCAGCGGAACGCCAGAAAGGGCGTTGACCGGGTTATTCAGATTGAGTAACAGCTTGGACCACATCACCGATTCGATATCGCGCCGCAGTTCCAGGGGGAGCCCGGCATGCTCAAACCAGGGCAGGGCCGGTTGCAGTGACGGGTGCCGGTCGGCCATCAGGTGGCCCTGAGTGCCTTGATGGAAATGCCCCGGCTCCTGTTGCAGCACGTTGAATGGAACCATCCCGGCCAATACGTTGGCGTTGGGCATAGCGGCCTGGAGGTGCTCTGCGTTGGAGATTCCGTTTTGCAGGCTGACCACCGGTATGCCCTTGCTCACCCAGGGCGCGAGCTGTTTGCCGGCTTCGGAGGTGGCGGCGGATTTGACCGTTACCAGCACAAGATCGGCGTTGCCTGCCGCCTCGGCAGAGGTCACATACTGATGCTCGGCCAACTGGCTGTGGAAGCGAAACCCTTCATAGTCAGTGACCGTCAGTGGGGAGGTTCGAAGGCGCTCCTGCATGGTCTTTCGGCCCACCATGACCACGTTCACACCGGAAGAAAGCAGCCTGCCTCCGAGGTAACAGCCGATACTGCCAGCGCCAAATATAACGACCTTGAAAGAACTCTGCGTCACGGGCTTTGCCTTATTGTTTTCCCAAATAGTGGAAGGGCTGCCCGCGAGAGTCAACTATCAGGCGGAGCTACGGGTCGAGATGATCTTTCCCGCTAACGACAGTGCCCGGCGATTTTTCTCTCAACTTGAGGGTTGAACACTGCAGTGGTGAGTCCGTATAACGGACCTTTATCCCAATAACAGGAGGCTGTCATGCCTGAACAAAGAACCGTTGTGATTACCGGGGCCAATCGCGGCATCGGGCTTGAGTTGGCCCGTCACTATGCAGGTGAAGGCTGTGACGTGATTGGCGTATGTCGGGAAGCGTCTCCCGAGCTCAAGGAGGTGGCGACTCGAGTCATTGAATCTGTTGACGTCACCACGGCAAGTGGACTTCAGTCATTGATTGACGGCGTGAAGGGCCAGTCGATCGACCTGCTGATCAATAATGCCGGCCTGCTGCAGGATGAAAAACTGGGCAGCATTGATTTCGATTCCATTCGTACCCAGATGGAAATCAACGCTTACGCGCCATTGAGGGTGGCGGAAGCGCTGGTGTCCCAGATACCTTACGGCGGTAAGATTGCCAACATCACCAGCCGGATGGGCTCCATCGCGGACAACGACTCTGGCGGCCGCTATGGCTATCGTGCGTCCAAGGCGGCGCTGAACGCCTTTGGCAAGTCCCTGGCGATGGACCTTAAGCCAAAGGGCATTGCGGTGGCCCAGCTCCATCCCGGTTATGTGCAAACCCGTATGGTGAATTTCGGCGGACTGATTACGCCCGAGGAGTCAGCAAAGGGCTTGGCGGCGAGAATCGAGGGCCTTAACCTGGAAAACACGGGCTCCTTCTGGCACAGCAATGGTGAGGAACTGCCCTGGTAATAACTTGCCAGGGGGCCTCGCTCAGTGGCATAGGTGGCTGACAAAGCTGGAGACCGGTGGATGCCGGGCAATCGTCTCGGGGCAGATAACCACCAGTTCCTTGGCAAGCCCGGGATCGCTGACGGGGATGGCTCGCAGGGTGCCTGCTCGCACTTCGTCAGTGACCGAAGCCGCCAACACCAGCGAAATACCCACCCCCGCCTTGACCGCCTGCTTTACAGCTTCGGTACTGCCCAGTTGCATCGATACCTCCGGAAAAGGCCCGTCGTCGCCAAAGAAATTAGCCAATAAACGGCCAGTGCCGGTCCCTGGCTCGCCGCCCAGCAGCGTCATTCCTGCCAGGGCTTCCCGGTTGATCTGCGTCATATCGGCACAGGGGTGGCCAGGCGGCACAATCAACACCACTGGCTCCTGTTTCCAGTCACGGGCCTGGAAGCCGGGCTTGGGGTGCCACCACTCCATGACTGCGATATCCAATTCGCCGCTGGTGAGCTGTCGTGCGATGGCGGGGTTATTGTCGATCACCAGATCCACGTGCGGAGAGGTCTTCCGGTCCATGAAGGAGCGAACGTGAGGCTGCAGCATGTAGATACCGATGTTGGAGCTGGCACCTACCCGCAGACTTGTTCCCGTGACCGCCTCCCGCGCGCGTTGGTCCAGGCGTAACATGCTTAGGGCGAACGGCATCAGCGCCTGGGCCGCCCTGGTGGGTTCGCAACCGGACTTGCCGCGTTGGATCAATAATACGTCCAGCTGCTCCTCCAGTTTCTGAATGTGCTGGGATAGGGTGGGCTGGGCGATGCCGAGGTGATTGGCGGCGGCCTGGAAACTGCGGTGCTGAACGAGGGTGATAAAACTCTTGAGCCAGACCAGGTTCAGCATACTGTTCCCTTGGGTTCGAGCGGTGAGTTGACCGCGTCCTGGGGCTGATGGCCTCTGAGCGCCTGAAGGATGTTGTCGGCTGCCCGCTGTTCGATGGCAAATCTCACGTCCCTGACGGCCGAGCCCGTGTGTGCGGTGAACAGGGTGTTCGGGTGGGCCAGCAGTGCCGGATCAATCCGCTGCGGGCGGTCCGGTCTGGCCCAGTCTTCCATTTCAAACACGTCCGCCGCGTAGCCACCCAGATGTCCGTACGTCAGCGATTGCAGAACGGCTGCCTCGTCCACGACGGAACCCCGGCAGGGATTGATTAGAAAACTACCGCGTTTCATCTGGCGCAGGCGGTCAGCGTTGAGCGTGTGCAGGGTATGTTCATTAAGCGCCAGGGCCAGTATGACGATGTCGGATTCGGCCAGCAGGTCATCAAGCTCTGATCTGGAAAGGCCCAGGGCGTCTTCTTCGGCAGCCGGTAGGCTTTCCGGTTGTGAGTACAGTATTCGTGCGCCCCAGCCCTGGAGCCGTGTAGCCACGGCTTTGCCGATGGCTCCCATGCCCACAATACCAATGGTCGAGCCTTCAATGCCGAGGCCATAGAATTGAGGCTGCCAGCCCTGGAATTCTCCGGAACGGACGAACTGGTCTGCTGGCCGGATCTGGCGAATCAGGCCTATGGTTAATCCAACGGTGAGTTCGGCGGTGGGCACGGTCAGCAAATCGGGCACGAAGGTCAGCCAGACTCCGTGACGGGTGCAGGCGTCCACGTCAAAGTTATCGAATCCCTTCAGGGCAGCGCCGATCACTTTCAGGTCGGGGCAGGCCACCAGAAATTCCTCGCTAACGCGATCTGGCATAAACGCCATCATGGCATCGGCCGTAGCCGCGCGAGCTCTCACCGAATCCGGTGGCAGGGTGACGGCAGACTGGTTAGTGATCAGCTCGCAGTGGGGCTCCAGGCTGGCAAGTATACTGTCGTGGACCCGGTGAGTGATGACAACTCTTGGTTTCATTCGCTGTCCTTATTTGAATGTCTTACGGAGGTGGCCGCTCAGGCTGTCCACCATCGTTACCATCAGCAGTATGACAATGAGGATGGCACTGACTTCCTGATACTGCATGATGCGCAACGACCCCATGAGCTCGAAGCCGATACCGCCGGCACCGACCATGCCCATGACGGTGGAGGCGCGAAAGTTGTATTCCCAGCGATAGATAGACACATCGGCAAACTGTGGTAGCACCTGCGGCAGAACCGCGTGCCAGAGTACTTGCAAACGCGTAGCTCCGGAGGCATCAGCGGCCTCAACGGGGGCTTCATCCACATGCTCTATGGCTTCTGCGAAGAACTTGCCGACCATACCGATTGAATGCAGGCCAAGGGCCAGTACCCCTGGCAGTGCGCCAAAACCCACGGCCGCGACGAAAATAATGCCCATGATGAGTTCCGGTACGGAACGCAGGCCGTTCAGCAGGGTGCGGGTCAGGTGAAACACAGCAGGGTGGGGCGTGGTGTTTCGGGCCGCCAGAAAAGCCAGGGGCACAGAGGCCGAAACCGCAATCGCGGTGCCGGCGATGCTCATCGCCAGTGTGTCCAGCAGGGGCGACATCCAGTCCATCACATTGGTGAAATCAGGTGGTAGTGACTCTCGCAACAGGGTGGCGATCGCGGGGACGCCGTTAGCAAGGGTGCGGAAGTCGAGCAGGTTCACGTACCAGCTGGCGAAAAAGACCACCGCCAGTACCAGGCCTGCCTGCCAAAGCTTGCTCCGCCAGCCCCGTGCGTGTTCGTCCAGCACGGAAGCCGACGGAGCCGGCGACAGGGCCGCCGGTTCCGTCGTCGTGTGAGTCATAAAGCCTCTTACATCTTCGCGAAATCAAGGTTGAGCAGGCCGCCCATCTTGCGGATCACGTCGTAGTCGGAATCCTCGATAGCGGCAAACCCCTCGGCCTTAAGGTTGTTCAGGATTTCTTTGTCATTAATGCTGATGAAGGCGTCGCGTATCTTTGCCTTGAGGTCCGGGTTCAGGTTTGACCGCATGGCCCACGGATACTGTGGGAACTCGCCGCTGTAGCCAAGAATCCGGACGTTATCGCGATCAATCAGGCCGCGGTCCATGACATGCTGGAAGATGACTTCCGACAGGCCGCCGGCCTCAGCGTTGCCGTTGGCCACGTTCACCGCAACGGAATCGTGGCTGCCGACGAAGTGGGCTTCATAGTCCCTGTCTGCTTCCAGTCCGGCAGATTCAAGCAGCACCGTTTTGGGGATGAGGTGGCTTGAGGTGGAGGCGCGATCGCCATAGGCCATTTTCTTGCCCTTGATATCGTCATAGGACTTCACGCCCGAGTCCGCATTGGCGATGAGGATGGAACGGTACGTGGGTTTGCCGTCTACAATCATGGCGGCGAAAGGCTCGATGTCGCTTTTACTCTTCGCCATCACGTAGGACAGTGGGCCGAAATAGCCAAGGTCGATACGGCCGAAGCGCATGGCTTCGATCATGGACGAATAGTCCGTTGTGACGATCAGTTCCACTTCTTTCCCGAGGGTGCTTTCCAGGTAGTCTTTCAGAGGCTGGTTGCGCTTGATCAGTTCAGAGGCATTTTCATCGGGGAGCAGGGCGACCTTCAGCAGATCCGGGTTGGGGTCTGCTGCGGAGGCCTGCATGTTCATTCCCATCATCAGGCAGAGCACTAACACGAGGTTGAATAACGGTTTCATTGGGCGATCTCCAGTTGCTTGGTGGGATGGTTCGATGGTTGAGGGTGGGAGGGCTGCGCGGCGGTCTTGCCGGGGTCGGAAACTGCAACGCTCGCGCTGTGGTAGATCTCATCAAGATGGTGTTGCTCCAGCTTTGCCGGTTCCGCATCGAATACGATCCGGGCGTTTGCCAGGCCGATGATGCGATCGGCAAACCGCCGGGCGTACTCCAGCTGGTGCAGTGACATTACGGCGGTGATACCGTCCTCCCGGCAGATATCGCGCAAGAGTGTGAGTACCCGTTCGGACGTTGCGGGGTCCAGACTGGCGACAGGCTCATCCGCGAGGATCATGGACGGCTGTTGCGCCAGGGCGCGGGCGATACCCACCCGTTGTTGTTGGCCGCCAGACAGTTGATCCACCCGCGCAAGGGCCTTTTCACCAAGACCAACACGCTCCAGGCAACGCAAGGCGTACTCCAGTTCCGCCCTCGGTAGGGGAAACAGGCTGCGCCACGTACTGTGGTAGGCAAGCCGGCCTGTGAGTACATTCTGGAGCGCGGTATGTCGTTCGATGAGTTGGTGGTGCTGAAAGACCATGGCAGTTCTACATCGGTGCCGGCGGACCGTCCTGCTGGTCTTCAGGGTGCCGAACTCAGCCGAGATCACCGTGCCGGTGGTGGGTTGCACCAGATGATTGAGTGAACGCAGAAGGGTCGATTTGCCCGCGCCCGAAAGGCCGAGTAGTACCGTAAACTCACCTTTGTGGAACTCGACGGTGGTAGGTCGCAGCGCCAGGACGTTGCCGGGGTATGTTACTCCCATGTCCTCGATGCGGAGCATCATATCGGGGGAATGCACAGACGGCATGGAATCACCTTTTGCAATACATAAGCTCGCTTTATTGCGAGTTACAATGCAACGGTAATCCTTGAGGGTGACAAAACAGTGTCAGGTAGGTGACAGGTCAATGACGAAATTATGAAGGGGCAATAAAAAAAGGCAGCCGAAGCTGCCTTTTTCAAACGTGCTGACTGTTATTTAAACAGCAACAACGTTCTCTGCCTGAGGGCCTTTCTGGCCGTCAGTTACGGTGAACTCAACCTGCTGGCCTTCTGCCAGGGTCTTGAATCCGCCGCCTTGAATAGCGCTGTAGTGAACGAATACGTCAGGGCCGCTTTCACGAGTGATGAAACCAAAGCCTTTTGCTTCGTTGAAAAACTTAACAGTACCGGTAGTAGTCGACATAATCATAATCCTGAAATCGATAATTTAATGTGCCGCCAGACCATCTTGAACGATGACTGATCAGCGTTGTGCGGAAACAAAAAACGCGCGGAATCAAAAACAGGACGGACAACTACCAAAACAACAGAGATGCGTCTTATTCGTGAAATGCTGTGCTAAATCTTTCCTACGAAACGAACTTTACTCCTATGTCCCCGGAATTGCCAAGTTTATTTGTAGGCATTTACCGATGCGATCCAAAATCAAAACAATTACTCTGAGAGTCAGAGGCCCGTTATTTGGGAAATTGCCGTTTGGAACGAGGGTGAACTCATGAAATACATCTTCGAGGTTCGCATACGAGAAGGGCACACGGCAGAGGAATACGCCGATGCCTGGGTTCGTGCCAGCGAGATCATCCAGCAGGCGCCGGGCGCGCGCGGAACAGAGCTGCACCGGAAAATTGGTGACCCGAATGTGCTGATTGCCATCGCCAGTTGGGACAGCAAAGAGCAGCGGGATGCCATGGAAGGGCAGCATAACCCGGAAGTGGCCCGAATCATCCGCAGCGCCGCGCCATTTTGCGAAATTACGCCGCTTGGCGAATTCGAGGACCCTGAGTGGGTAGTTATGCCGCCTGGCAAGCGAGGTAGATGAGTGGCCATGGCTCGAAAACGCCCGCAGATCCCATCCACGGCCGCATTGGGATTCCAGGCCGGCATTGGTGTGGTGGGGCTGCTGGCGATTTTTCTGTTCGGTATACCGGTTCAGTACGATGGTTTGAGCTTTGGCTCGGTCGTTCTATGGGGAGTGGCCGGCAGTGTGGCAACGTACGTCGTGATCATGATGCTGACCTGGCTTCCGGGCCGGCTTCGTGACTCTCTGGAATCCCAACTGGAGCAGTTGCATCGTTTCGCCTGCGAGTATTCCTGGTCGGTGCTGGTAGCCTTGGCAGTCTTCGCAGGAGTCGGTGAAGAATTGCTGTTCCGCGGGGCGATCCAGGGTTGGCTGGCCCAACACACCCACGATGCGGTTGCGATAGTCGCTGCGTCGGTGCTGTTTGGCATGGTGCATTATCTTTCGTTCACCTACTTTCTATTGGCGACCGGGTTGGGAGTGGTGTTGGGAGTAGCGTATGCACTGACGGACAGCCTGCTGCTGGTAATGGTCTGGCATGGTGTTTACGACATGATTGCGCTGTACTGTCTGCGTCGGTTTCCGGAATGGTTTGGGGTGCGGGTTGGATAAACCAGAAACACATCGTCTGTTCTTCGGGTTGGAAATCCCCGATTCGGTGAAGCAGCGTCTGGTGTCAATTCAGCAACCGGTTGCAGGGGCGCGCTGGCAGCGACCGGATCAGTTGCATCTTACGCTGGTATTTCTCGGTAGTGTGGCCAGGCAGCGGTTGCCAGATGTATGTGATGCTGCCCGAAACCTGCCAGTTGGACAATTTGATCTCACCGTTTGCGGCCTGGGCTGCTTCGGCCGACCGGACTTTCCAAAAAATCTGTGGGCCGGAGTTCAGCCAGCGGATAAACTGGCTGAGCTTCACGAGGTGCTTAACCAGAGTCTGTGCATGCCTGGGTTTGAGCAGGAAAAACGCCCGTTCTGCCCACATATCACGTTGGCTCGTTTCAAGAGGCAGCGTGGGTCAGTCGCCGAATTGCTTGAGTCTCAGGAACGACAACCTATAGGGACCTTTTCGGTGGGCGGGATCGCGTTGTTTGAAAGCACACAGGGGGCTCATGGGTCTGTCTATCAGATCATTGAACGGTTTCCCCTCGCCGGAAATCCCGAGAGACTTTGCCGCTAACACGATGTAAGGGGAGTCAAATGTTCCACTACGAAACCGAACCAAGATTCAGCGACACCGACGCACTTGGCCATATCAATAACACGGTTTACCCGGTCTGGTTTGAGCAGGCGAGAACACCGGTGTTCCGTATATTCCATCCTTCCCTGGAGCCGAAAGGCTGGCCACTGATTCTCGCCCGCATGGAAATTGATCTCAAAGCCCAGTGTTACTGGGCCACGCCTGTTAAGGTGCGGTCCGGAATTGGCAAAGTCGGCAACTCTTCCTTCGAGGTAATCCAGGAAGCTTGGCAAAATGGTGTTTTGGTTGCGCGTGGCGTTACCGTGCTGATTCATTTCGACTACGAGACTCAAAAGTCGGTCCCCATCCCTGAAGCGGTTCGTAGCGAGCTTGCAGTGCATACTTTTGAGGCATAAACCGCTGGATTGCCAACCACAGTTCCGGAGACAACGTGGACACGCTTAACAATAACGAAGTGGAACGGATTTTTTCATCGGCACCGTTTGTTGCAGATATTGGTCTGGAACTGGTGTCTATCAAAACCGGTGAATGTCGCTCCCGTCTGGTACTGGCGGAACGGCATCTGCAGCAGGACGGTTTCGTGCACTTCGGGGTGCAGGCTACGGTGGCGGATCATACGGCCGGTGCTGCCGGTGCCTCCGCTGTTAAATCCGGGCAGATGGTCCTGACATCGGATTTCTCGCTGAAGCTGCTGCGGTCAGCCAGCGGGACACATATCGAGTGTGTCGCCACTGTGCTCAAGGCAGGCTCCACGTTAACCGTGGTAGAGTCTGAGGTGTACTGTGGCAAGGCCGGCGACATGAGGCTTGTCTCCAAGGCAACGGTGACACTGGCCATTGTCAGCCCCAAAAACAGGTGAGGTGGCGTGCAGTGAAAGACATTTTTCGAAAGCTGTTCTGGCCCATTCTCTGTTTTTTCGAGAAAGGTGGAAGCGTCGAGGGTTATCGTCAGTCGCATCGTAAAATACTGCTGGTGGTCGGTTTCCTGTTCCTGGTTCTGTCCGGGGTGTCGCTTTTCTTTTCAATCTTCGCGGAAACCTTCAGCGCTTTGTTACCTATTGTGCTGTTTTTCGTGATCAGTCTCGTCTGTTTCGTGGTAGGACTGCTGGGCAGCGATAGTGCTGTAGCCCGGATCTGGGGCACCCGATAGGCCATGGGCCCCACCATTCCGCCGGAAAGCTTTATCGACCTGCTGCTGGACGCACTCTGCGTTGTAGATCGCGATGGCTACGTTCGCTACGTCAGCGCAGCCAGTGAGCGGGTATTTGGTTATCTGCCGGAGGAAATGATTGGACGGCGAATCCTGGATTTTGTTCATCCGGAGGACCTTGAGAAAACGCGCCAGGCTGTCAAAGAAATCCTGCGGGGAGAGCTGAAGCCGTACTTTGAGAACCGTTACATCCGCAAGGATGGCTCAACAGCCCATATCATGTGGTCTGCCCGTTGGTCTGAAAAGGAACAGATCCGCGTGGCGGTCGCCCGTGACGTGACCCAGCGCAAGCGGGCCGAGGCTATGCAGGCCGCCATGTATGCCATATCGGACGCAGCGAACAGTTCGGATAGCCTGCCTGCCATGTTCCGGCGAATTCACCAGGTTGTGGAAGGCCTGATGTCAGCGCCTGCTTTTATGGTGGCGCTCGTGGATACGCAGGGCGGTGAGTTGTACTTTCCCTATAATGCCGACCGTCATGAGACGGGAACCCCCGGTTTCTCTCAGGATATCGGTTCTCTCTGTGAACAGGTCATCCGTTCCGCCAGGGCTCTGTTGCTGACGCCCGGAAGCAGCGTGGCTTTTTCGCCTCAGGCGATCGATACCTCGCACGTTGAGGTACGTCACCACTGGCTGGGTGTGCCTCTGAAATCATCCCAGGGTGTGTTCGGCGCGATTGCCGTACAAAGGCAATCAAAGAGTGCGTGTTACACGGACGAAGACAGAGAGCTGTTGGAGTTTGTCGGCATACAGGTTGCCGCCGCGGTGGAGCGTAAGCAAATGCAAGCGCAATTGGAGCATATGGCCAGGTACGACCAGCTGACGGAATTGCCGAACCGTAGCCTGGTCCTGGACCGGATTCAGACAGCGCTTGCGCGTGCAGCCAGGGAAGTCGGCTTTCTGGCGATACTGTACCTCGATCTGGATGACTTCAAGCAGGTCAACGATACCTACGGACACGCCGTCGGAGATCAGGTCTTGCAGGAAATGGCTCGCCGATTGGTGCAGGGGGTTCGGGCCGCAGATACGGTTGGTCGGCTGGGTGGCGATGAGTTCATCGTGCTGCTTGATGGAATTGAACAGCCAAGTGACGCGGACAGTGTTGCTGAAAAATTGCGGGCAACTCTCAGTGAACCCTACGAGTTGCCGATGGCATCCCTGACATTGATTCCAAGTATTGGTGTGGCTGTCTATCCCGAACACGGGGACAACCATGAAGCACTGATTCGCTACGCAGACAGCGCCATGTACCGGATGAAAAAAGGAAGACCGGATCCGGTTTCCTGAACGTTTGCGTGTTACTCCCCGGCTCGTTTCCTGGCTTCGAAGTTTTCAAGCTCAACGTTGATGGCGTTGGTCGAAATCACGATTTCGTACAGCGAATACAACAATGAGACCGACAGTAATATCAGGCTGATGCCGAACGCGATGGCCCCTGCAAGCTGAGCTCCCACAAACAGAACAAACATGGACATGGTGCAGACAAAAAAGCTGAGTACACCGTAAGCCTGCATCCGTTTAGTCAGCAAAATGCGTTTGCGCAGCATGCTGATCTGGCGGGCGATAAGGGCATGGTCTTCTTCCGTATCCATTTGCTTAAGCTGGCGTATCAATTGCGCTAGAACAAGAAAGCGATTGGTGTAGGCCAGCAGCAACAGTGAAATGGCGGGAAACAGAAGGGCGGGGGTGGTCAGTGTCAACGTCGACTCCTTGATCTGCACGGACAGGTTTGACCAATATAGCAGGCTTTGTCGGTTGCTGTAGCCCCATCTCATGCTTGGCACTTTGGCGCGGCTTCCAGGATTCATCACGGTGGTGTTGACGTTTTTGGTTGTGCCAGTGTCGTATTGGTTCAACCTGATAACTGAAAACAGGGTCACATTAGAGCTATCGACAACCCGGTAGGGGGAGATAGCAATGGCCGTTAAATTTGAGCAAGCACTTCTGGATTATCCGCAGCAACGGGCGGGCGCCGCCCGCCAGCCTGACAGTGTTGACCAGTCCGACCGTCGGGTTCCCATTAACCTGCGCCAGTCCGGCCCCACGCCGGTGGAGATGTTGATCTCCACCCGTGTACGCAAGTCGCCATACTGGCACCTGGCGTACGAAGCTGGATGCTGGCGGGCGACCGTTTACAACCGTATGTATCACCCCCGGGGCTATGTCCGTCCGGAAGATGGCGGCGCCATGGTGGAATACGAGTCGCTGATACATGACGTCACCATGTGGAATGTCGCCGTAGAGCGCCAGATTCAGGTAAAGGGGCCGGACGCGGAACGCTTCGTGAACTATGTGATTACTCGAGATGCCACCAAGATAAAACCTATGCGTGGCAAGTACGTCATCTTGTGCAATGAAGAGGGCGGCATTCTCAATGACCCGGTTCTGCTTCGTGTTGCCGAGGACGAGTTCTGGTTCTCCCTTTCCGATAGCGACCTGGAATTCTGGTTGCGGGGCGTCAACATCGGGATGGGCTTCAACGTCACCATCGCGGAAATCGATGTAGCACCGGTGCAGATCCAGGGTCCCAAATCTGAGGCGCTCATGGCTGACCTGTTCGGTGAGCGCGTGAAGGAGATTCCGTACTATGGCTTGATGGAGGGCCAGGTGGCCGGTCATGACGTGATTATCTCCCAAACCGGTTTTACCGGTGAGAAGGGTTACGAGATTTACCTCAAGGAAGCCACCAAATACGCCGAAGACCTCTGGTACACCGTGCTTGCCGCCGGTGAGGCCCACAATCTGAGAGTGATTGCGCCGGCGCATCACCGCCGAATTGCTGCCGGTATCCTTTCCTGGGGCCAGGATGTGGATCAGGAAACCCTGCCATTCCAGTGCAACCTGGCGTATCAGGTGCCTCGCAACAAGGACGCGGATTACATCGGTAAGCAGAAGCTCGAGAAAGTCCGCGAGCAACTGGACGCTGGCCGACCGCCTTTCAGTCACATCATGGTGGGTATCCGTTTTGGCGGTGGCCAGGTAACCGACTATGCCAACGACTTCTGGCTGGTCAGCGGACCAGAAGGCGGCGAGCCAGAGGGCTATGTTACCTCGCCCTGGTATTCGCCCGAGCTGGAAACCAATATTGGCTTGGCCTATGTGCCGTTTGACCTGCGTGCTGTTGGCACCCGCCTGACGGTCCACCTGCCGGTGGAATACGCCGCTACGGATGGCTCAACGGCTGTCGAGGCGGAAGTGGTGGAAGTTCCGTTCCGGCCTTCGGTGAACCCCAACGCCCGCGAGAGGGCACGGGCGAAGGGAATCGACTTCGCGGACTAGCAATGCAGTGGGGCAGACGGCGGTGGCCGTCGCCTGCCCGATGCAAGCAGGTATCAATGGGGTGCGTGATTCATGAAACTGGTGAGTGATAAACAGCCGTTCAGTGCCCATGACGCGGAAGCCACCGCACGGATGCAGGCCCTGGTACGTTGGGCGTCCATTGAGGCAACACCCCGCCAGATACTGGCACAGGAGCATTTGCCGGATTTGCTGCCGCGGGGCACCTGTGTCTACGTGCCTTTTCTGCCAAAAGGCCAGTTCAGCGATACCCTGCGGGCATGCCGACATCTGCTGAGCGTTGGCATGCAGCCGATTCCTCACGTACCCGCACGTATGGCCGAGAGCCGCGGGCAACTTCGGGACTGGCTCTCGCAACTGAATGAAAGCGGCGTTGACCGTTTACTGCTGATTGCCGGCGACAGCGATGCGATCGCCGGCCCTTTTCCAGATACCCTGGCCGTTCTGGAATCTGGCTTGCTGGCCCAGTTCCAATTCCATGGTATCGGTGTGGCAGCCCATCCGGACGGGCATCCCATGGCGGACCGGGCAACACTCATCCAGGCCCTTGGTATCAAACGCGAATACGCGCGCACGACGTCCACGCGGCTCTGGGTGGTCACCCAGTTCACCTTTGACGCCAACGTGGTCATCGACTGGCTGCAAAGCCTCGGCAGCATCCTGGAAGAGGTGCCGGTATACATTGGCATGGCCGGCCCGACACGGGTGAAAACGCTCATTGCCTATGCGGCTCAATGCGGAGTGGGAGCATCGGCCCGCCTGATGCTGCGACGCCCTGGCAGCGCCAAACTGTTGCGTGCGTGGTCGCCGGACGGAATGGTGCGCGCGCTTGTCCAGTATTGCCTGGACAACCCGGATACTTTGCTACGGGGCATTCATCTTTTCCCATTCGGTGGCCTGCGCCAATCGGCGCAATGGATTCAAGAACACAGTGGGTCCATTGAGGACCAGAGAGGTCAGTTCCATGAGTCTTCAGTACAGTAAGCTGACACCCGCAACACCACCGGAAGCTGACTTTCCGCCGCCGGGCACTCCTGACATTGAGATCGCTCGCTCGGTCCAGCCTCAGTCTATTCTGCTGCTGGCCCAGCAGCGTTTCGGTCTGCCAGGGGAGAGTCTGGTGCCGTTCGGCCACTACAAGGCCAAACTGGATATGGCCTATGTGGATACCTCAGATAGTGCGCCCCGGGGCAAGCTGGTACTGGTGACCGCCATAACGCCCACGCCAGCGGGGGAGGGCAAGACCACCACCAGTGTGGGATTGAACGACGGTTTCAATCGCCTGGGCGTGCGTTCGTCCGTGTGCCTGCGGGAGCCCTCCCTGGGCCCCTGTTTCGGCATGAAAGGGGGCGCAGCCGGCGGTGGCCGCGCGCAGGTGATTCCGATGGAAGACATCAATCTGCATTTCAACGGTGACTTCCACGCCATCACCACGGCCCATAATCTGCTGGCGTCGTTGATCGACAACCACATTCACTGGGGTAATGAAACTGGCCTGGACCCTCGTTATGTGAGCTGGCGGAGGGTGATGGATCTTACCGACCGATCCCTGCGCAACATGGTGTGCGGACTTGGTGGTGCGGCCCATGGCGTGCCCCGGGAAACCGGGTTCGATATTACGGTGTCCTCCGAGATCATGGCGATCCTGTGCCTGGCGGACGGTCGGGCGGACCTCAAGCAGCGGCTGGGCAATATCATTATCGGCAGGCGCTCTGATATGACTCCGGTGACCGTTCGTGACCTGGGTGTGGAAGGGTCGTTAACCGTGCTTCTGAAAGAAGCGCTGCAGCCTAATCTGGTCCAGAGTTTGGAGCACAACCCGGTGTTTATCCACGGTGGGCCGTTTGCCAATATCGCCCATGGCTGCAACTCCGTGACCGCCACCCGTGCGGCTCTGGCACTGAACGATGTGGTCGTCACCGAGGCGGGATTTGGCGCCGACCTGGGGGCGGAAAAGTTCATAGATATCAAGTGCCGGCAAACAGGCTTGCGGCCAGACGCCGCCGTGGTTGTCTGTACCATTAGAGCACTCAAGATGCAGGGTGGGGTCCCTCGCAGCCAGCTCTCCGTTCCCGACCTTGCTGCTTTGAGGGCCGGTGCCGCCAACCTGGAGCGACACGTTCGTAATCTGCAGCAGTTCGGACTGACGCCAGTGGTGTGCATCAACCGTTTCCCAGACGATACCGAGGAGGAAATGTCGCTGGTGCAGTCCATCAGTGAGTCGCTGGGTGTGCGTGCTGTGCCTGCCGACCACTGGGCTATGGGTGGTGAGGGTGCCACCGAACTGGCCCAGGCGGTGCTTGATCAGATGGACGAAGGCACACCTGAGGTGAACTTTCTCTATGAAGACGGCCTGCCGCTGGCGGATAAAATCCGCACCATCGCCACGCGCATTTACCACGCCGGTAGCGTGGAATTCACCACGGTGGCGAAGCGGCAGCTGGAGGAATACGAAAGCCTGGGGTTTGGCCACCTGCCAGTATGTATTGCCAAGACTCAGTACAGCTTTTCGGCGGACTCGTCGGTGAAGGGAGCGCCGTCCGGCCATATGCTTCCGGTAAGGGAAGTGCGCCTGGCGGCCGGCGCCGGCTTTGTGGTGGCGGTGTGTGGTGACATCATGACCATGCCCGGTTTGCCACGCCATCCCGCGGCACTGGACATTGCTCTGGATGAAAACGGCCTGGTGGTGGGGTTAACCTGACCCGGTGTTCTCGAAAATGCCATAGGTCGGCTCAGACCGGGCGCGCCTCAATGCCTGCAGAGAGGAAGACGGCAGGCTGGCCATGGAATCGGTAAAAACCGCGCTGGAAGAGCCCTGGGAATAAATTTCCATTCGCTCGTGTTTGGGCGCTCGCCCCATGGTCTTGCGATAGCATCGGCTGAAGTGGGTGGCGGACACGAACCCACACATGGAGGCGATTTCCACAATCGAGCAGGATGTCTGCTTGAGCAATCGGCGTGCCCGGTTAAGGCGCACCCGCAGGTAATAGCGCGAAGGCGTGCAGCCCGTGTGCTTGAGGAACAACCGTTCCAGTTGCCGCCGCGAAATGCCGGCCAGTGTTGCCAACTCCTTCAGTTCGATGGGCTCTTCGATATTGGCCTCCATCAACTGGGCCGCCTCCGCCAGTTTGGGTTGGGCGCACGCCAGTCGCGGGTGCATGGGCATCGGTTGCTGTTCACTTTCCTCGCGCACCCGGTCGCACACAAACATGTGGGATATTGCATTACTGAGCTCCTGGCCGTGACGCCTTGCCAGAAAGCTGAGCATCATGTGCATGGGGACGGTACCACCGGTACAGGTCATGCGTTCCCGCTCGACGGTGAACAGGCGGTTGTTGGTCTGTACCCGTGGGAAACCCTCCTGCATGGCCTCCAGGCATTCCCAATGGGCGCTACAGGCATGACCGTCGAGAAGGCCTGCGCTGGCCAGGACATAGGGGCCAGTGCAGACCGCCCCAAGGAGGACGTGGCGACGCGCCATCTGCTTCAACCAGACGACCTCTTTGCGGGAAAAACTCCGGGTAACATCAATACCGGCCACCACGATCACCAGGTCAAACCGGTGCTCTTCCTGGATCGACCCGTCGGGCAGCATGGTAATGCCATCGCTGGCACGGGCAGGTTCGCCTTCGGCGGTAAGCAGCTTCCAGGAATAGAGTTCAGTACCGGCCAATTGGTTGGCCATGCGCAGTGGCTCAACGGCCGTGGCGAGGGCAATCAGGGTGAAATTATCGATCAGCAGGAAGCCGACCCGATAGGGCTCTTGGGCGGGCCTGTCTGTGTGTGAGCCTGTGTCAGCGGTCATGGTAAACCCCCTTGCCCCGCCTGGGCCTGTCGCGGCAATGTCTGGCTGTCACACCAATTGTATTACCTCAACCTGAACACTAGTTGTTGCCTTTTGATAGTGCAATAAGTGATCAGTTCCAATGTGATCTCATTCTATGCTGGCGGCCCGGTAGCGAATGGTCCACAACCGACACGGAAGTTTGCGGAATGATCCAGAAGCGACGTTTATGCCACTATTCTGGTTGGTCAGAACTGTCGTAAACCATCGTTCGAATGTCGTCAGCAAGCAGGCGGCGGATCGTCGAAGGAGCTATCCTTGAAGCACACCCCAAGGTAGGAGGCTGAAAAGTGGCTGTCAGTCTGTTTGAGCTGTTCAAGGCAGGCATTGGCCCGTCCAGTTCCCATACCGTCGGGCCCATGGAGGCCGCGCGCCGGTTTGCAGGTGGCCTGGATGATGAATGTCTGCTGGCTTCCGTGCATCGACTGAAGGTATCCCTGTATGGCTCTTTAGGTGCTACCGGCAAGGGGCATGGTACTGGACCGGCTGTGATGATGGGGCTGGAAGGCGAGCAACCGGCCCGGATTGATCCGGAGCAAATGCCGGGGCGGCTTGAGCGTATTCGAAGCACAGGAACACTCAGCCTCGCTGGTCAACATCAGATTCGTTTCCGCGAGAGTACCGATATCGTGTATTACCGACGGAAATCCCTGCCAGAACACCCCAACGGCATGGTCTGTCAGGCATTTGACGAGCACGGGCAGTGCCTGTGTGAGCATACCTATTACTCGGTCGGCGGTGGTTTTGTGGTGGCGACGAACGCCGATGGCAGCCTGGAAATCCGCGCAGACGACACGCCCTTGCCTTATCCCTTCAACAGCGGGAAAACCCTGTTGGCCCTTTGCCAGGAACACGAGCTCACCATCGCCGACATAATGTTGGCCAATGAGCAGGCCTGGCGTACGGCCGATGACATTCGAACAGGCATTCTCGAGCTCTGGCGGGTGATGCGTGAGTGTGTGCAAAACGGTATCCGCCATGAAGGGGAGTTGCCCGGAGGCCTCAAGGTTCGGCGCAGGGCTGCGTCGCTGTATCGCTCGCTGATGGATAAAACGCGAGTGGACCTGATATCGCCGTCGTTGAGCGCGCTCGACTGGGTGAATCTCTATGCCCTCGCCGTCAATGAAGAGAACGCGGCCGGCGGTCGGATTGTGACTGCACCGACCAACGGCGCCGCCGGCATTATTCCTGCGGTGCTGCACTACTACTGGGAGTTCTGCCCCCAGGCGGATGAAGACGGCGTTGTCCGCTTTATGCTGACAGCGGCGGCAATTGGCGTTCTGTTCAAAGAAAACGCGTCCATTTCAGGGGCGGAAGTGGGTTGTCAGGGCGAAGTGGGATCGGCCTGTGCGATGGCTGCTGCCGGCCTGGCTGCAGCGACAGGCGGCTCACCAGAACAGGTTGAGAACGCGGCCGAGATTGGTATGGAGCACCATTTGGGGATGACCTGTGACCCCATTGGTGGGTTGGTGCAAATTCCCTGTATCGAGCGTAATGCCATGGCATCGGTGAAAGCCATCGACGCAGCCATTATGGCTTTGCGAGGAGACGGCAAGCATTTTGTGTCCCTCGACAAGGTGCTGCACACCATGCGGGAAACCGGTCGCGATATGCTGGACAAGTACAAGGAAACTTCAAGAGGCGGGCTGGCGGTCAACATCATCGAGTGCTGACCGCCAGTGTTGGCTGAACGACAGCGTTCAGGACTTGACCCGCTCGTTGTCCGGATCAAACAGCGCCCGGTAGCCGACGGCTTCGATACGGATGGGGTAGTGCTCCTGGAAGTATTCCAGGGTCAGTTCCCGGCCCTCCTGAGCATACTCCACGGGAATGTACCCCAGCAGGATGATCTTGCCCACTGACGGCCCCCACACCACGCTGGTGTTGTAGGAGCGGCGGCCGTGACTGTCCACCAGCACTTCTCCGGTTTGCGGGTCGAGGATCGGCCACTGGCCAACCGGGTAGCGCAATACCCCGTTGGCATCCCGATGTTCCGTCATGGTCATGGTGCACAGGTACGCGGCCTGCTGTGACCAGCTTCGTTGTTCCAGGTAGGCGGCCTTGCCATGGAAGTCTGCCTCCTTGACCTTGGGTCGCTTGAGTCCGGCTTCGTAAAGGTTGTACTCCGTTTCGAGGTCTACGTTCTGCAGCCGCAGGCTCTTCTCCAGACGGCGCGTGTTGGCGTAGGTTTCGATGCCAACCGGCGTAACGCCAGCGTCGTACAGCAGATCCCAGATTCGCAGGCCATAGCTGAACGGGAAGTAGAGCTCCCAGCCCTGTTCGCCCACATAGGATATCCGGAATGCCCACACCGGAACGCCCTGGACATTCAGTTCCCGGGCGGTGGCAAATGGGAAATTCTCTGCCGACAGCTCGTCAGGGTTGGTGACGAACTGTGCCAGCGTTTCCCGCGCCTTCGGCCCCCAAAGCCCCAGGGTGGCCAGCTCATCGGTGCGGTCCTGCAGGCGGATATTGTTCAGGCCTTTTTCCCGTGCGATGCGTTTGATCCAGCAATGGTCCCGATGGCCAGTGTCGCCGCCGCAGACCACCCGATAATCGTTGTCGCCCCGCCGGATGATGGTCAGGTCTGAGCGGATGCCGCCACGGGCATCCAGAAAGTGAGTATAAACACCCTTGCCATGAGGGATGGTACCGCCCACCTTGGCGACGGACAGATACTCCAGCAGAGTTTCGGCGTCGTCTCCGGAGATGTCGAAAATAGCGAAGTGGGACAGGTTGATCATGCCCACCGATTCGCTCATTTCCAGTTGCTCGGCGTTGGACACTTCCCAGAAATGCCGGGCGTCCCATTCATGTTCCCGTACCGGAATGCGGTCGCGGTATTTCGCCAGCAAAGTGGACTCGTTCGCGGCGTAGCCGTGAGCCCGCTCCCAGCCGGCGGCTTCCATGAAGTAGGCACCCAGCTCGACTTCCCGCAGATAGAAGGGGCTGGTTCGCATCTTACGACCGGTCATGTAGGGCTCGCGGGGATGCACCGCCGGGGTGTAGATTTTTTTGGCGGTTTCGTAGCATCGGTTGTAAACGTAGTCCGGGGTTTTCTGCAGCGGATAGTGGCGGGCGATGTCGATGCTGTGGGGGTCCATCTCCGGAGAGCCATGGGTCATCCAGTCCGCCAGGATTTTGCCTGCACCGGGGCCATCCTTGACCCAGACCGCTTCACAGAACCAGAGGTTGCGCACTTCCGGGGATTCCCCCATCAGTGATCCGCCGTCGGGTGTGACCGACAGCAGGCCGTTAAAGGAGTGCTTTTCCTCCCAGCCCAGTTCGCCAAGGATCGGCGTCATTTCGATGGCTTTTTCGTAGGCGTCCATAACCTGATCCAACGTCAGATCTCGCATGGATGGCGACATCCGCGCCTCGCCGGGCTCGGAGATGGCCGCGGGGTAGACCAGTCGGGGATCTTCCGCTTCGTAATAGCCCCACTCAATGCGGCCACCCTCGGTGGTGGTAGGGTCGCCAGTATCCCGCACGTAGGCGGAGTTGCCCTGGTCGCGGAACAAGGGGTAGACAATCTGCTTGCCGGTGCCGGCCAGTTCCTCGTAAGGGCCGAAGAACAGCAGCGGGTGTTCCAGTGGCATCAGCGGCAGGGGCGAGTTGGCGGTATTGGCCATCAGGGGCCCCCAGATGCCCATGGACAGCACCACGTACTCGGTTTCGATATAGCCCTTGTGGGTTTCCACGCCCCGTACCTGGCCGTCCTGTACGTCGATGCGGATGGCCGGAGTGTAGGCAAAGGCCTGCAATTTCCCGGTAGCGACCGCCTCTTCAACCAGATCGCCTGCAACGCTCTGGGAGCGGGGCACCACCAGCCCCGCGTCCGGGTCCCACATGGCGCCCTGGATACAGTCTTCGTTCAAAAGGGGAAACAGTTCTTTCGCCTGTTTCGGTGAAATCATACTGACGTTGGTGCCGAATGCCTTGCCGGAACCGACCTTGCGGCGGAGTTCGTCCATGCGCTCGTCGTCATCAGCGCGAGCCACTTCCATGCCGCCGCATTTCACATAGTTGCCGCGCTTTTCATAGAACGCCTGGCTGTACTTGGTGGTATAGATATTCAGCTTGTCGTGGGAGGTGGTGAAGCAGAAGTCCGAGGCATGGGAGGTAGAGCCGATGTCCGAGGGAATGGCGGATTTTTCCAGCCCGACGATGTCGTCCCAGCCCTGTTCGATCAGGTGGTGGGCGACCGATGAGCCAACGATACCGCCCTGGCCAATGATGACGACTTTTGCACGTTTCGGTAGTTGTGCCATCTCGATCCCCCTTTACCCACAATGTCAGCCGCGTGCGCGGCCTTGATTCAATGTGGCCCGGATTGGTCATGGGTGGTAAATCCAATACGACACCAAGTCGTCCAAAAACGGCAGGGATGCTCGCGTAGCGTTCAGGCCAGTTCGCAGGCCTCCGTAATCACCCGGTTTCGGCCAGCGGCCTTGGCGCGGTATAGCATGGCGTCGGCCCGGCTGATGGCATCCTCTATGCCCTGTCCAGGCAGGTACTCGGCAATACCGACGGTGGCAGTCACGGAGACACCCGCGATGGGTGCCCTTTCAATGGCGCGGCGGCAGCGTTGTGCGGCGTGGCGGGCGCTTCGAAGGTCCACGCCCGGTGTGGCGACGAGGAATTCGTCTCCGCCCCAGCGTGCGGCGAGGTCCACTTCACGAACGGTTTTGGAAAGGATAGCGGCAAATTCGCGAATCACCGCATCACCAACTTCGTGGCCGTAGTCATCGTTGATGCTCTTGAATTCGTCAATATCAATCAGAATGATGGTCAGAGGGCGCTGGTATCGGTCTGCCTGGGCGGCTTCGGCAGACAGGAAACGGTCAGCACCCCGGCGGTTTGCCAGGCCGCATAGCGGATCTGTGTTCGCCCAATGGTGCAGGGTTTCAGCTCGCGCAAAGGCACTCCAGGAGCGTTCACGCAGCAGCGTTCCGGCGCTGGTAAGCACCAACAGAACGGTGAGGAACAGATGGATGCGCAGCAGGTATACCCAGTTTTGACAGTGATCGCCTGCTGCCAGGAAGCATTGAGAGACTTCCTGAGTGGTCAGCGCGCCCGAAAACAGCAAGGTTGCGACACCTGTCACCATGCCGCCCCGAAAACCAAGCGCAATAAAACCGCCAACGATCATGATACCCACTGCCCAGTAGTGCCCGCCCGTGAGCAAAAGAAGGTGTTCGCCGAGCGGGTCGCCAACCGCAAAATGCCATGCGAGGCGGCTGAGTATCATCGTACCGACCACGGCAACGAGGGTGATTTCCATGGTTCTGAGCTGCAAGGATCGGCGCCAGAATGCGAAGCCAAGAATGGTGAGAATGACAGAAAAAACAGGGTAGGCGATGGTAATGAACGGGTCGCCCTGTTCCCGGAAGGCCCAACTGAGCATCATGATAGCCACGGTCAGGGCCAGAACGCCAAGATAGGTGCGCCGCCGGTAGGTCTCAAGGCGGTTAAGTTCTATTTTGACGGCTTGGAGATGATTTCCGGGTGCTGGGTCCATAGCGTTTGTAATTCCGTTTATCGCGGGCGCGCTTGGGGCGCCGACATAACCACAGAAGATTGTAGGTATTTGCTACAGATATTATCGTGCATTCCGTGCGCGAGTCCACGTTTGCCAACCGATGTTGTCTGGCGGGATCATGGGGACCTGGCAATTTGATAGAGTAGACAGTCGACATGGGCAACGTTTATCAGATTCTCGCCGATACCGTCCTGACCATTCATCTGCTGGTGGTGGCCTTCGTTCTGTTCGGGTTGGTTCTGGTGCTGGCGGGCAACGGCCTGGGTTGGCGCTGGGTGAACAACTTGTGGTTCCGGCTGGCTCACCTGGGTGCGATTGCCATCGTGGTTGCAGAGGCCTGGCTTGGCATTGTCTGCCCGTTGACCACACTGGAAATATGGCTGCGGTCAAAGGCCGGTATTGATGGCTATACCGGCAGCTTTATCGAGCATTGGCTGCAGCAGATTCTCTATTACGATGCGCCTGCCTGGGTATTCATTGCCGCCTATACGGTATTCGGGCTTGTGGTCGTCGCTACCTGGTGGTGGTTTCCGCCTCGCTCGCGCAGATAGGTGCCATTCTCTCTTTTCCAAGGAGATTTTTAACGTGGAGCTGTCGTCTCCCGGAAGCTGGACCCTTCTTCAGGGTAGTCTCGTGTTTTTCGTGTGTGCCGCCATTATCGCGCTGGCCGGCACGCGTATCACACGGGTTGTGGACCAACTCGCTGACCGCACTGGAATAGGAGAGGCCGCTGCGGGCGCGGTGCTTCTGGGGGCGTCGACATCCCTGGGTGGGTCGGTGCTGTCGGTGACTGCAGCGTGGCACGGCAACGCGGAACTGGCCGTGAGCAACGCTTTGGGTGGCATTGCTGTCCAGACGTTTTTCCTTGCGGTGGCGGATATGGTTTATCGTCGCGCCAATCTTGAGCATGCGGCTGCGTCTGTGCCGAACATGATGCAGAACGGCTTGCTGATTTGCCTTCTGGCGTTGATCCTGTTCGCGCCCCACCTGCCGGACGTGACGTTCTTCGGCGTTCATCCGGTCACGCCGGTTCTTCTGGGCGCCTACATCTACGGAATATACCTGGTGCGGGACGCATCGGAATCGCCCATGTGGCGGCCTTCAATAACCAGGGACACGCGGCAAGACGAGCCTGACGACGTTACAGCCATGCCGCCGCTGCTGCGGCTTTGGATAGAGTTCCTGGCGCTGATGCTGGTGCTCGGAATTGCAGGCTGGATGCTGGAGCCGGCGGCAACGGTGATTGCAGACAGGGCTAACCTGAGCCAGACCATTGTTGGCGTGATGTTGACGGCGATCAGTACGTCAATCCCCGAGTTGGTGACGTCCATAGCCGCAGTTCGCCGAGGCGCTCTGACCTTGGCTGTAAGCGGTATTATTGGCGGCAACGCGTTCGACACGCTGTTTACTGCAGCCTCCGACATCGCCTACCGGGACGGGTCGATCTACCATGCCATGCCGGAGGATTCGGTATTCTGGGCGGCGCTCACCCTATTGATGTCCGGCGTGCTGATGATGGGATTAATCCGCCGTGAGCGCCACGGTATCGGTCAGATCGGTACAGAAAGCGTGGTTATCATGGTTCTCTATCTGCTGGGCGTGGTGTTGCTATTGGCGGGCTAGTCAAACCGTCTAGCCTGGCTGAAACGATCCCGCCAGTAGTATCCGTTGAGGGACGAGCGGGTAACGCCGATGGAGGTCGAGGAATGAATGAAGCTGTCACCACCCATGTAGATGCCAGCATGCTGGTCCTTGCCTTTGATACGGAAAAACACCAGGTCGCCAGCACGCAGCTGGTCACGCCCGACCACGTCACCGGATGCCAGCATCTGTGAGGTTGTACGGGGTAACTGACGGCCGAGGGCTTCATCGAAGGCAGTGGCGATGAAGCCAGAGCAATCGAAGCCATTGGCTGAGGTGCCACCGTAGCGATAAGGCGTGCCTTCGTAACGCTCGAATACCTGCCATAACCGATCTGCTGTCGCCGCATCCTCGGGTGTGGCGTTGTGAGGGGGCTGCCAGGTGGTGCCATTCGTTGGAGGCAGGTTCTGGTTACTGGCGCAGCCTGCGAGGCCGACGGCCATCAGGATTGCGAGCATCGGAAGCACTGGGCGCCGATTCATGGGAAAGCCTCTAATCGTTTTACATGGGCCTACTCTAAAAGGCCTGGCGCCGGTTTGTCAGGTTAAAGTTTGCTTCGATTTGTTTTCTGCAGAGGCCACTTGACGGCTCGAGGACATTTCGCGAACTATGCCTTTAGGCTTCCAGCTTCCGAGGTTTCCATGAGTCCTCCCTTTTCAGACAAGACACAGCGCCTGTACGTAAGAAACGCCACCCTTGGCGATATACCGGGAATCATCGCCCTGAGCCGCCGGGTGTACGCGGGCACAGGGATGTATGGCTACACCGCTGGCCCCCTGACAGGGCAGATCAACACCTTTCCTGAGGGCCAGTTTGTCGCCATGCTGGGTGACCGCGTGGTGGGGTATTGCGCCACGTTTCGTATTGGTGAAGACGTTGCATTGGCGCCCCATGACTGGACAGAAATTACCGGTAATGGTTATGCCTCGCGCCACGACCCGGAAGGGGAGTGGCTGTACGGCATGGAGGTGTGTGTAGACCCCGACTGCCGTGGCTACCGCATTGGTGAGCGCCTGTACAACGAACGTAAAACGCTCTGCCAGGCGCTGGAGCTGCAGGGCGTTGTGTTCGCGGGCAGGTTACCGACACTGGCCAAACGCCTGAAGAAGTTTGAATCGGTGGAAGAGTACGTGGAGGCGGTGAAATCGAAAAAGCAGCGGGACCCGGTGCTGTCGTTCCAGTTACACAACGGCTTTGAAATCCACGGCATTATTCCGCACTACCTGGATGCTGACCACGCTTCCCTGGGTTACGGTATCCACCTGACCTGGCGGAATCCCAAGGTGGCCCGCAACGGCGACAACGGCAAGCGCAAGCGATACGGCCGGCGAATGCCCGACACCGTTCGGATCGGCACGGTCCAGTACCAGCAGCGCCGGGTGGCATCGTTTGAAGAATTCAGCGACATCGTCCGGTACTTTGTGGATGTGGTGTCCACCTACAAAGGTGATTTCGTGGTGTTCCCGGAGTTGTTCACGCTGCAATTGCTGTCCATTGAAAGCCGTGAAGGGACCCCGGCGGAAGCCATCGAAGCGGTGACGGAATACGCCGAACCTTTCCGCAACCTGATGCGCGATCTGGCCCTGAGGCACAACATCAACATTATCGGTGGCTCCACGCCGGTCAAGGAAGAGGACGGCCGGGTTCGCAATGTTGCCTATGTCTTCCTGAGAGACGGACAGGTGTTCTCTCAGCCCAAGATTCACCCCACGCCGAACGAAGCCTATTGGTGGAATATCACCGGTGGCAGCCGTGTCACTGCCATTGAAACCGATTGCGGCCCCATTGGTGTCCTGGTTTGCTACGACGCGGAGTTTCCCGAGCTGACGCGTCATCTGGTGGACCAGGGCATCCAGATTCTGTTCGTGCCTTTCTGTACCGATGAGCGCCAGAGTTATCTGAGGGTACGGTACTGTTGTCAGGCCCGTGCGGTGGAGAACCAGCTGTTCGTGGTCATGTCTGGCAATGTCGGCAACCTGCCCAAAGTGCCCAACATGGAGTTGCAGTACGGCCAGAGTTGCATCCTGACACCCTGTGATTTTCCGTTCGCCCGTGATGGCATCGCCGCGGATACCACGCCGAACGTGGAGACCGTCGCCTTTGCCGATCTACGGCCGGAAACACTGCTTACCGCCCGCAACAGCGGCACCGTGAAGAACCTCAAGGATCGCCGCCACGACCTGTACACGGTGAACTGGCGCGGACACTAACCCATTGATGGCTGCTTTCATGACATTACGCCGATGCCTGCTACTGCTTCTGAGCCTGATTGTCATGTTGTCGATGGCGGGTGGCCTGTACACCCTTGTGGCGTGGGAAACCTGGCGGAAGGCAAACGGCATCAGCAACCTTGAATGGCGATGGGGTGACGTCTCGCTGGCGGGCCTGCGACTGCACCGATTGTCTGCGACCCAGAGCCGGGAAGGGCAGCGCTATCACCTGGTGGGGAAGCAACTGTCGCTGGCCTGGCGCTGGCACTGGTATGGCCCCATGCCCGAGGCTATTGTGATCGAACAACTGGCACTGACTCTGCCGCAAGGTGTCCATGCCGAGGGCGATCTGACAATCTCAAGGCCCCTGGAACCCGGTGAACGGCTACTCACCACCAACGCCATGAAGATCGAAGGGCGTCTGGCTGAACGGGGCCTTGCTGGCTGGACCATAGGTGAGGGCCGGATAAACCTGACGGTCAGCGGTACAGCCAGCGAGCGGTCTGCAACACTGACCCTCGGTGAACAAAGCCGCGTCGAGTTCGACGATATTGCCGCGCCCGGCAAGGATTCCCGGTTGGATGACCTGGGGGTCAACCTGGCCGGTGTGACTCTGGTCGGGGAGTATCAGCTTGCTCCCATGGCATTGGAGCGTCTTGCGGTCGAGGGGCCGTTTGAGGCGACCGTCGCCACCATTCACCACCCCCAGTTGCTTCCCCAGCCCTGGCGATTCGATGGGCAGCTGGACGGCACCCTCGGCGAATTGAAGATCGACGGCAGGCTGTCGTCGGACGCTGGCGTCGATGCTGACATGGACATGAACTATCCGTTCGAAGGCGTACCGGCGCTTGAGGTGAGCATGAACGCTGCCGGAGCAAGTGGCGGTCGCGCGCTGGCGGATACGTTCACCGCGTGGCCAGCGGCGCTCGAGGTGAGTGACGGCCGCGTCGAGACGGCCCTGAGTGCGCGCTTCCCATCCCAGGGCTTCCGCGTTCAGGGAGATCTTGTTTTCGATAATCTTGATGGATTGTACGACCGGACGGCCTGGACCGGTCTCGACGGCAGGGTGAATCTGAACCTGGACAATGACCACGTAAATGTCCGGACCTCCGACCTGGTATTGGATGCCCTCAATCCGGGCATCGCCTTGCGCGATGTGCGGGTCGCCGGCCTCTATCGCTCACCCCGGGATCAGATCGCCAACGGTACCCTGGTTCTGGACCAGGCCTCTTCCGAGCTTCTGGGTGGCGAGGTTCGGGTCACACCCGGAGAATGGCAACTTGCCGACATGCCGCTGCGGATTTCCCTTGAACTCAGCGGCATTGAGCTGGCGAAACTGATGCAGGTATACCCCGCCGAGGGGTTGGCGGGCAGTGGTTTGCTTCAGGGCGCCATTCCGGTCCGGGTTGGTCCGGAGGGTGTGAGCATTGATGCCGGGCATGTCCAGGCGGTGGCCCCTGGCGGCACGCTGAAACTGCCAGCCGATCGATTGAAGGGGATGGCCCAGGGTAACCAGGCGATGGCACTGGTGGTCCAGGCCATGGAAAACTTTCACTACTCGGTTCTCAACAGCACGATAGACTACGCTCAGGATGGTACCCTTATGCTGGGATTGCGGTTGGAAGGCAGCAGCCCTGAAGTACGAGATGGTCATCCCATTGTCCTGAATATCAATCTGGAAGAGGACATTCCAGCGTTGCTGACCAGCCTGCAACTGAGTGGCCGGGTCAATGAAGCCGTGACAGAAAAAGTGCGCAACCTGATACGGGAGCGGGACGCGCAACGTCAATCCACCGGGGCGGGAAACAATCAGGAGTAAGGAATATGGTCGCATTTGGGCCGGGCGGTTTGTCCGGAAAAGGTGGTTACACGCTGGTGCTGCTGGCACTGACCCTGGGTATGGCAGCCTGCACGCCTACGGTCAGAATGGAGGCGCCCAAGGAGCCCATCACCGTGAACCTGAACGTCAAGATCCAGCATGAAATCTACGTGAAGGTGGATGAAGAGGTGGATGAACTCTTCGGCGAGAAGGGGTTGTTCTGATGGTCAATTCTGAATCCAGGGAGTCACTCATGAAACGGTTTTCCAAACTCGGTGCGTTTTTCCTCGTGCTTTGCCTGGCACTACCTGCCGCGGCCATGGGGCTGCAAGAGGCCAAAAACCAGCTGGATACCGCCAAACAGCAAGGGCTGGTAGGAGAAACCCCAACGGGTTATCTGGACGTGGTCAAGGCAAGCGGAAACGCCCAGGGAATTGTCGACACCATCAACCAGGCACGTCGGGATGAATACGCCCGCATTGCGGAGAAACACGATATTCCTGTCACCCAGGTGGAAACGGTGGCTGGCCAGAAAGCACTGGAAAGAACACCATCGGGGCAGTACATCCTGAAGGATGGCCAGTGGGTTAAAAAATAGATGGGCCGATTCCAGGAAATCGGTACAGCGACGATTCCCGGTAACGGGACCCGGTTGCGACTGCTGCAACGCAATGATGAGTTCTCTATCAAGATTGCCGGTACCACCGGTGAGCTGATGAACAGCCGCCTGCATGGCTCGGAGGACGCGCTGGCCACGCTCGCCTGCGAGCGTATCGGTGGCGTGGCTGGGCCCCGGGTATTGATTGGTGGGCTGGGCATGGGGTTCACGCTGGCTGCGGCGTTGTCGGCCCTTGCAGAGGATGCCAGGGTAACCGTGGCGGAGCTGGTGCCCGAGGTCGAGGACTGGAACCGGGGGCCGCTGGGCGCTGCCGCCGGGTATCCACTGAACGATGCTCGTGCCAGTGTTCATGTGGGCGATGTGGCGGAGTTGCTGAGAGAAGGCGATGGCAACTGGGATGCCATCCTGCTGGATGTGGACAACGGCCCGGAAGGGCTCACCCGCAAGGAGAATAACTGGATTTACTCCCCGGACGGTATTGCAGCTGCCCAGAAGTCCCTTAGCCCCGACGGCGTACTGGCCTATTGGTCCGCCGGCCCGGAGCATGCATTCACCGAAAGGCTGCGCCGCGCGGGCTTCTCCGTAGAGCCGGTTACGGTCAGGGCTTTGCGACCGGGCAAGGGCGCACGCCACGTGATCTGGCTGGCCTGGTAGAGCGGGCCCTCCGAGGGCCTTATTGCTGGATGGTCATTCGAAATACAGGTATGTGTGTTGTATGTTTGTGGATAGAGGGGCGATGCTCCACAGCAAACGCCCCATCCATTCGCTGAAAGACTCAGGAGGTATTGTCATGAAACCCTCAATGAGTTTGACCGGTGAGCACGAAAGCCACAAAGTGGCTGCTGTTTTCGAGACAGAGTCAGATGCCAATGGAACGGCAAAAGCATTGTGCAACGAGACCAGCCTGACCAATGATCAGGTATCCGTGCTGAGCCCCGCGGACCGGCGCCAGGGAAAAGAACTTGAACCTGAAGACCAGGGTATCTGGCAGACGCTTGTGCGTTCCCATGTGGGCCTGAGTGTCGGCGGTGCCGTGTCGGGTTTTGTCGTCTATGTGATACTGAATGCCCTTGGCATTGGCTTTATTTCGCAGAATACGGTGGTTTCAGCGTCTGCGCTCACCGCGCTTGGTTTGATGCTCGGGCTATTGCTCGCAGGGGGCATAACAATCCGCCCGGACCATACACCCTATCTGATGAAGGCACAGTCCGCATTGCGCAAGGGCCATTACGTATTGGCCATTCATGCAGAAAGCACACAACAGATTCAGGAAGCAAAGTCGCTTCTGCGCGCCCGGAATGTTAAAACAGTGCAGACCTTGTGATGTAACCGACCGGGATTCTGTGTATGGAAGATCTGAAGCGTTCGCGGGTAACCATTGTCGCCGTCAGCGCCGTTGTTCTGTTTTTTCTCACCAACTATCTGGCGCGCTTCCTGTTCGGGCTGACAGGAGTGGTGGTTTCCGTGGTGATTGCAGCATTGATTGCGGCCTACATCGGCTGGTCGGTGGCCCGGGTATTGAAACGGGCGCCGACCAGTGAAGAGCGCGGGCGCGTGCTGTGGGCCTATGGCGGCTTTCTCGGCGCACTGTTCGTGGCCTGGGGTGCCTATGTGGGCCTGTCTGCCGGGCTGGATTCCTCGGGAGTACTGTTCCTGCTTAGTCATTACCTGCCGTACCCGGCGCTGGCCCACCTGATGTTGTCAGACCGTATGGCAGCCCGGTTTGTGGGGAAGGCCGGTTAGTCGTCGCCGGCCTCGGCATCCCTCAGCCGTTCCAGACGTTCGCGCTCTTCCTCTTTCGCGGCATCAATAACCGCCATCAGCTCGTCCACATCCGCGCTTTCCGTGTCGTGCTCGAAACACCCGGTCAGCCGGCTGTCGGGGTGCAGGTCGCCGGACTCATAGAGCGCCCAGATTTCCTTGCCATAATCCGTGTTCAACAGTTCAGGGGCGAAGCGGCCAAAATAACGGCGCATGTTGTCCACGTCCCGTTCCAGCATTCTTTCCGCGCTGTTGTTGCCAGAAGCATTAACCGCCTGCGGCAGGTCGATGATGACCGGGCCAGTGGCATCGACCAGTACATTGAACTCTGACAGGTCGCCATGGATCAGGCCGGCGCTGAGCATGCGCACCACGTCAGCAATGACTTTGCTGTGAAAATCCCGGGCCTGCTCCGGCGTGAGTGTGACATCGTCCAGCCGTGGCGCTGCTTTGCCGTCTTCGTCGGCAATCATCTCCATCAGCAGCACGCCATCCACGAACCCAAACGGTTCCGGTACTCGCACGCCAGCGCCTGCCAAACGATAAAGGGCGTCCACCTCGGCGTTCAGCCAGGCGTCTTCCTGTTCCTTTTGCCCGTAGCGGGTTTTCTTGCCCATGGCGCGGGCGCGACGGCTGTTACGAACCTTACGGCCTTCCTGGTATTGAACGGCCTGTTTGAAGCTACGTTTCTGAGCCTCCTTGTACACCTTGGCGCAGCGAACACTGTCACCGCAGCGCACTACGAACACCTGGGCCTCCTTGCCGCTCATCAACTGGTAGAGCACTTCGTCCACCATGCCGTCATCGACAAGGGGCTGCAATCGTTTGGGTATCTTCATAGATCCTTTCGGTCGGCTGGTTGGGCCTGGCGGGTCATCGGATGTCGACCGGCGTGTATGGGGGCATCTTACCTGAAATTGGTAAAAGACCCCTCATATTCGCGGATTTAGTGCGTGGCTTCGCTGGGGGGCTTCTGGTCCATGTTCCTGGCGAGGATCTTGTCGGCATCCAGGGAGGCGATGGGTATCTGGGTGTCGCGGGGAATATCGCCGCTGAGTTGCAGGGCGACGTATCGCATGGCACAGACCCGCAGAAAGGAGGTGAAGTTGCCCAGGTCATGCCCGGCATCGATGGATTCGTGATAAAGTCTGGTGATCATCTGGGGCAGGTTCATGCCGTCCCGGGCGGCGATTTCTGTGAGTGCGTTCCAGAACGCGTTCTCCATGCGAATACTGGTGACCATGCCGTCGATGCGCAGGGAATGGGTGCGGCTGATCCAGAGTTCGGAATCCGCGTGGACGAAGAGTTTACACATGGTGTGGTCCTCGTGAATCCGGGGCTGCATTGGCAGCCCCGTTTCCGTCACTTGTCCAGCAGTTTGAAAAACTGTGCCAGCCACTGCGGATGCGCTGGCCATGCCGGTGCTGTCACCAGATTACCATCGGTGACCGCGGCGTCAACGTCGATGGCGGCGAAGCGGCCTCCCGCCAGCTCCACTTCCGGTTGGCACGCCGGGTAGGCAGAGCATTCGCGGCCTTCGAGCACACCGGCCGCGGCCAGCAGTTGTGCGCCGTGACAAATGGCAGCCACCGGTTTTTCGGTTTCAAAGAAGTGGCGGACCAGTTTCTTGACGTCATCGTTCAGGCGTAGGTATTCCGGGGCGCGACCACCGGGTACGACAAGCGCGTCATAATCCGCGGGGTTGAGTCCGGCGAAATCGGCGTTCAGGGCGAAACGATGGCCCGGCTTTTCGGTGTAGGTCTGGTCGCCTTCGAAGTCGTGGATGGCCGTGGCCACGGTGTCTCCTGACTTTTTGTCAGGGCAGACCGCATGCACCGTGTGGCCAACGGCCTGAAGTGCCTGAAAGGGCACCATGGTTTCGTAGTCCTCGGTGAAATCACCTGTGATCATCAGTATTTTTTTACCGTTCATACCCGTCTCCTTGTGCTTGTTGGTGGTAGCCTGAATACAGTATCAGCGGGCGAATCGCAGCGGGTATTAGGGGAATACTACAGTGTTATGTTATAACACTATGTTCTGCCGACCTTTTCAATGAACGACACGGGCGATCTATGACTTCACCAATACCCACCAATCTGGTGCTCGGCTTTCTGGGCGTGGGAAAGACCACCGCCATACTGGACCTGCTGAAAAAAAAGCCGGAAGGGGAGGTGTGGGCGGTTCTGGTGAATGAGTTTGGCGAAGTGGGCATTGATGGCGCCTTGCTGGAAACCGAAGGTGCTTTCGTGCGGGAAGTGCCAGGAGGCTGCATGTGTTGCGTGGCCGGGTTACCGATGCAAATCGGACTCAACCAGTTGATTCATAAAGCCCGCCCAGACCGGTTGCTGATTGAACCCACGGGCCTTGGGCATCCCTCCCAGATTATTGAAACCCTGACGGGAGGGCATTATCAGGATGTGCTTCAACTGGGCCCCGTGCTTTGCCTGGTCGACCCGAGAAGGCTTGAGGAGCAAAAGGTTCTGGAAAACGTACAGTTTCAGGATCAGGTTGCGGCAGCTGATATTGTGATCGCCAATAAAACTGACCTTTGCACACCGGAGCAGGTTGACCGGTTTGATCATTGGGTGGCCGAGCTGCAGCCGGAAAAGACGGCTGTTTTCCACACCCGGCAAGGCCGGTTGGAATCCGCCTGGCTCGACGGGGAGACCGCGCTCTCCGAGGTCAGTACGCCCCACGCGCATCATCACCATGCCTCTTCGGAAGCCTCGCCGGTTCCCGATATCCAGGACGAACCGTGGCAGCGGGTCAGCAACCGTGGGCAGGGGCATTTCAGCGTGGGCTGGCGTGTCCATCCAGACACGGTCTTTTCAGAAACCGCTCTGCTGGCATTATCGCTCGATAGCCGTTTTGTCCGGTTCAAGGCTGTGGCTCAAACCAGTGATGGCTGGCGGACGATCAATATGGCGGACGGCGCGCTGTCGGTATCTGAGTGCGAACCACGAGAACTGTCCCGTCTCGAAGTTATTAGCGAGCAAAGCCTGGACGTTGACGAGCTGGATGCCAGCCTGCGTGAATCTATCGAGAAAACGGGCCTGTCATGCTGAAAATTTCCAATGCGGTGGAACTGGGGGACTGGGAGATCGAGCTTACCCAGATCCGGGCCCAGGGCGCCGGTGGCCAAAACGTCAACAAGGTAGCCTCCGCCGTTCACCTGCGCTTCGACGTCCTCAACTCCAGTTTGCCACCGTTCTATAAAGAACGGTTGATGCGACTGTCCGATCAGCGCATTAGCAAGGAAGGTGTGATTGTCATCAAGGCGCAGAAATTTCGCACCCTGGAGCTGAACAAGGAAGACGCCCTTGAACGCCTGAAAGCCTTGATTCAGGACGCGGTAAAGCAGCAGAAAGCCCGCCGACCCACGCGCCCCACCAAGGGATCACAGCGACGGCGCGTGGACAAAAAGACCCGCAAGGGGAAAACCAAGGCCTTGCGGGGGAAGGTCCCGTTGTAAGTATCGGGCGTGTTCAGTACAGCAAAAAGGTTGCATAGCCGGCACTGATTGCCATGCCTATTACCACCGCCAGGAAGACAGCCACGAGCGGCCAGCGGAACAGAGACTTCAACAGGATCAGTTCTGTCAGGCTGGCGCCTGCACTGCCAATGATCAAAGCCATCACCGCGCCAGCGCTGACACCTTTACCCAATAGGGCCGCTGCCAATGGGATGACCGCCTCGGCACGGATGTAGAGGGGCGCGCCAATAACCGCTGCAATCGGTATGGCAAAGGGGTTGTCGTCGCCTGCATACGCAGCGAGCAGGTCTGCTGGAACAAAACCGTAGATAACACTTCCGACCGTGATACCCACTATCAGGTATGGCAGCACCTTTCTGAAATCCGACCAGGTTTCGTTCCATAAACCGTTGAATTTCCCGGCACGGATATCCCCGAGAAGTGATTCGTAGTAGGACACGACGGGAATAGCGTACCCCTGGCTGCTGTATGTAATGGAACTGCTTGCCCCGGAGCTGCCGCCGGAGCAGAAGGGTTCCGTATTCGTGGACCCGGCGTTGCCGGATGCCGCTGAGCAGCCACCCTTAACGGTATCGACGTTGAGCAGATACCGCTCGAATCCCAGGCGTTGCAGTACCCATCCGGCAATAACGGAGACCAGCAGGCCGAAGGTAACGAAAATACCGGTTAGCTTCAGGCCAAACGTGACGGCCAGCAGCACCACGACGACCGGATTCAATAAGGGAGACGCGAAGAGGAAAACCATCATCGGCCCAAACCCGGCACGGGCACGGATAAGCCCTTTCAGCAAGGGAATTGTGGAGCAGCTGCAGAAGGGGGTGATCGCTCCCAGTAGAGCGGCATACAAATAGCTTTTGCCGCGCCGGGCGCTGAGCGCGGCTGCGATCTTCTCTTGCGGCACATAACGTTGCAGCACGCCAACGAGATAGCTGATCAGTAGGAACAGGGCTGATAGTTCCAGGGCGAGAAAAGCGAACATCCCCAGGGTGTCTTGCATTTCCTGTGACATGGCAACCTCTATATTTCTAGATATATGGAAATATAAATCTAAATTGCGCTTGGCTTTGCTGTCAAGTAAATTTCTAGAATTATCGAATTAAGGATGATGGCTATGACAAATGAAGAAGCGGCTATGTGTCTCGCAGAGCTTGGAAATACTCACAGGCTGTCGATCTTCAGGTATCTGGTAAAAGCGGGCCACGACGGCGCGTCCGTCGGCGATGTGCAGCGCCAGCTTGGAATTCCCGGGTCAACTCTTTCTCACCATCTGTCGCGCATGGCCAACGCGGGTCTTATCAAGCAGGTGAAGCACAGCCGTGTTATTACCTGCTTGCCAAATTTCGAACTACTGGAAGCACTGACCGGGTTTCTCAAGGAGGAGTGCTGTGTGGGACATGAATCGGAAAAACCTGTAACAGAGAGCGGAAAGCAGCCTTGATAACGTCTATTTCTCGGGAGCGTCGCTATCGAGCAATCTCGCGCCAGGGCCTTCATCGCCAAGCTCGTCCCAGGGGTTGCGTAGCCGGCAGGCGTCAATGGACAGGCAGCCGCAGCCGATGCAGCTTGTGAGTTGATCCCGAAGTCCGACCAGTAACTCTATGCGGTGATTCAGATCGGACTTCCATTGCTCGGAGAGCCGCTGCCAGTCGTGGGATGTCACGGTGCGGTCGGTTGGCAGGGTTGCCAGGGTTTCGCCGATCTCCGACAACGGAATGCCAAGCCGTTGCGCTACTTTGATAACGGCGATTCGACGCAACACGCCCCGATGGAAACGTCGCTGGTTTCCGGCATTGCGCCAGCTGTCGATCAGTCCTTTCTTCTCATAGAAGTGTATGGCTGAGACTGCGACTCCACTGCGCTCAGCAATCTCGCCGACGCTCAGAGCGGTTTTAATTTCTCCGTTTTCTATGCTCACCATAGCCAACTCCAATCGCTGGATTTGTTGACCTCAAGTTTACTTCAGGTTTTAAGCTGCTGTCGAACCTGGCTTGGTGGTGTCGCCCATCGAGAACGCGTTGAAACGGCTGGGGTAGACTACTCGTCCACAACCGTTTCAAATCCGCCATAAATGAGGCGTTTCCCATCGAAGGGCATGGGATTTACATCCGCCTGGATACGGGGGTCTTCCATCACTTTTGGCATGCCCCTGTTCCGGGCCTCGCGTGAGGGCCAGAGTATCCAGGAAAACACCACCGTCTCATCGGGCTTGCACTTCACCGCCATGGGGAACGATGTGACCTCGCCGTCGGGCACATCGTCACCCCAGCATTCCACCAGTTTGAGGGCGCCGTGATCCTTGAACACCACGGCCGCATCGCTGGCGTGTTTGATGTATTGCTCTTTGTTGGCGGTGGGGACCGCTGCTACAAATCCGTCGACATACGTCATGTTGAATCTCCTGGTATCAGTCCTTGGGAGGAAGTTCGCGCGCGGGCCTGACTTCAATGCTGCCAAAGCGCGCAGGGGGGATACGGCTCGCGAGTTGCAGAGCCTCGTTCAGGTCGTTGGCATCCAGCAGGTAGAAACCCGCCAGTTGTTCCTTGGTTTCGGCAAACGGGCCGTCTGAGATCAGCACCTCGTCGTCCCTGACTCTCACCGTTGTAGCCGTGTCGATGGGCTGCAGAGGTTGGCCGGTTACAAACTTGCCCTGACTGGTGAGCTTCTCCACGCCGGCAATACACTCCTGGTTGAGGTCGTGCCACTCCTGTTCCGTCATGTTGTTGATGATGCTTTCCTGGTAGTACACCAGAGCCACGTACTTCATGTGAATCTCCCTTTTTGCGTGTGGTTATCTGTATGTCGTACGGAAGGTGGCTGAATCGACAGCCCGGGAAAATTTTTTATCACGCGCTGTCGAGAGCCGTCAGCCGTCGGCTCAGGTAGCGTTGTTCCGGCCCCTGTTGCGTGAGGGTCAATGCTCTCTGATAAGCAGTGCGGGCGCCTGCGAGGTCGCCCGAACGGCGAAAGAGATCGGCGCGTGCGGCGTGATAGAGGTAGTAACTCTGGATGGCTTTGTGGCCGGCCAACTGGTCGAGCAGCTTCAGGCCTTCCTCCGGTGTGTCTCGCATGGCCACCGCCACGGCGTGGTTCAGGGCAATGACCGGGGATGGCTGACGTTGATAGAGAGCCTGATATAGCCTGGCGATACGGGCCCAGTCGGTATCCGAAGCGGTGGCGGCCTTGGCGTGGGCGGCGGCGATGGAAGCCTGAAGGGTATAGGGTGCCGCTGGTGTCAGTTCCAGGGCTCGGGCGAGCCAGGCCAGTCCGGAGCGAATCTGCTCCTGGTCCCAGAGGGTACGGTTCTGGTCCTCCAGGGTTATCAGTTCGCCATTCGCGTCCTGGCGCGCATGCCGCCGTGAATCGTGCAGGAGCAACAGCGCCAACAGGCCGAAGACTTCCCCATCCGGCAACAGTTCGGCCAGTAGTTTGGCCAGGCGAATGGCCTCGCCAGCGAGGCTGATGTTGACGACGGTGTTGCCTTCGCTGGAGGAATAACCCTCGTTGAAGATCAGGTAGACGACCTTCAGGACGCTCTGCAGGCGCTGAGGGAGCTCCTTTCGTTCCGGAACTTCGTAGGGAATATTCGCTTCACGTATCTTGCGCTTGGCGCGGACAATTCGTTGCGCTGTGGTGGTGGGTTTCTGCAGCAGGGCGCTGGCGACCTGTTCGGTAGTAAGGCTGCATATCTCGCGCAACGTCAGCGCCAGTTGGGCCTCGATGGCAAGGCTCGGGTGGCAACAGGTGAAAATCAGCCGCAGCAGGTCGTCGTCAATGTGGTCGGTGTCCGGCTCTGAGGTGTAGGGCTCGTCCTCGGCGACGCGGGAAAGGTTGTCCCGGGCGGTCTGTCGCCGGCGAATGTGGTCAATGCCGCGTCGATGGCCGGTTTTGATCAGCCAAGCCGCAGGATTGTCAGGAATGCCCTGTTCAGGCCACTGTTTCACCGCAGCGGCGAAGGCCTCCTGCATGGACTCCTCGGCCAGGTCAAAGTCGCCAAGCAGGCGAATGAGCGTGGCCTGCACCCGGCGTGACTCGGTTTGGTAAAGCGCGTTGATACGGCTGGCTATGGTCATAGTCGCTACACCTGGTCCCTTGCGGCGATTTTCTGTTTGTTTTGATAACAGTAATCATTGTTTTATCGTGTAATCAAGTGAATGCGATGCAACAAATGGAGAGGGCTATGACCGCATCAGAAGATCGGCTTCGGGTATTTTATGATGGCGCCTGTCCAAGCTGTGTGAGGGATCGCAAATTTTATGAACGGCTGGCGGGCCGAACCGGTGACGCTGTCGAGTGGGTTGATATCACCGGTCGTGACGAAGAGTTGAAACAGCTGGGTATTGACCCGGTTGCAGCACTTCAGGAACTGCATGTTGAAGATGGCCGGGGCAACATTCATCGGGAACTGGATGCCTACATTTTGCTGATGTTGCGGGTGTGGTTGCTGAAGCCACTGGCATGGCTGATTGGCTTACCGGTGATTCGCCCGGCACTCGCAAAGCTTTATCACCGCTGGGTGGGTGAACGGCTGGAGAGGACCGGTCGACTGCCAAAATAACCCGCGAGAATCGACGAATGTCGTGAAGCAGGCTAGGGTTCAATTAAGACATTCCTGGAAGTGACCGGAGCCTGCCAATGCAAATAGCGTATCGCGCCCGAGATCTGGCCGAAGCCCATATCGTCGCCGGCCTCCTGCAGTCCAGAGGCATCGAGTGTCATGTTGGCGGTCATTACCTGCAAGGGGCCATGGGCGAGATAGGTGCCGCGGGATTTACCAATGTCCATGTTGAGGATGAAGATTACGTCCTGGCTCGTACCCTGGTCGCTGAATACGAATCGGCAAATGCCCCGGAGAGTGCGCCTGCCCATGGAGAGGATCGGGCCAACCGTTACGCCACCTGGTTTCTGCTGTTCCTGGCGGTCGTGATGGTGGTGCTCTTTGGCGCGTTGTAGCGACCGGTCGGAGATTGGGGGCTCCCCGGGCTTGCGCCCGGAGAGCGATGCCGGGTGTCAGTGCCCGTACACCCGCATAGAGGTGTTGCGGATAGCAAGATCATCCAATCCCACCGAACCAATGGAGGTGCCTCCCACCAGCACCTGGCCGATGGACATATCGGCTTCAAAGGTGTTGATGTCGATCGCCAGGCTGTCGGTACCCGCCGCATTGGCATCCTTGTAGATGTCCATATCCACCAGTGTGAACAGTGGCAGAAGTGAAGGGTTGTCCGGATCGTAACCTGCGCCGGTAATCCGCATGTCACGAATCCCCACGGCCATGAAGGGCACATCCAGTTCCAGCTCATCGATGGCGAACCGGGTGGTCAGGTTGAGGGTGTCCGTGTCGGTATCCACGGTTGCCTGGGCCTGGAGTATAAGACCCTCCGCAGAGAAGTTGTCCGCCAACAACGTGCTCTCGCCGCCGTTGCCCCGCAGCTCCCAGGCGCCGGTACGTACGGCGAAGTCCACGGGCCGTGCGGTGATGGGGAATACGTTGATAATGGCATCGCCATCGTCGGCGACATCCAGTTCAATTTTGATGTTGTCGATCAGATCCGTACTGCTGGTGCCGAAAATGGCATCGCGCCCGGAGGTGAATTCCTCGAACATGTCGATGCGATCCGCACCGCCAATGAAGATGTCGCTGATGCCCAGCGTGCCTTCATCGGTGTAGGTGAACTCGTCCATGGTGACCTGGGTTTCGAGTTCAATGGTAACGCCCGCCTGGCCGGTAATCTGGCCCATGTCGGCGTCGTGCAGTGGTTTGAGTTCGGCATACCCGCTCAGGGGCAGGCCCGCGATGGCTAACACTAACGCTGATTGCTTCAGGCTTTTCATTGTTATCATCCTTCCTGGTGTTGTTATGGTGGTTTGCCGGC
>NZ_DELU01000023.1:45951-57989 GCF_002352785.1 Marinobacter sp. UBA2688 | reverse complement strand
CCCGAAAGTGCGGCTGCCGGCAAACCGGGAGGCCTCTGGGGGCCTCCCTTACTTCCCTCAGAGGTTCGGGGTCAATGTCAGATCAATGCCATTGTCCGGACCGGCGAGGAACTGGTTGAGAACGTCGGTCAGCGGACCGCAGTTCTGCAGGGGAGGCAGTGTGTAGTTGCCAGTCACATTGCCGCCCTCGGACAGCGAGAAGTTGGTGCCTTCCACCGAAGCCAGCTCGATGTTGACCGGATCCGCCGTGCGGCAATCCTGGCCACCACCTACCGGAATCTTCAGGCCGAACAGGCGTACGGTTACCTTCGGTACTTCCACATACAGCGAGGAGTTGGCCGTCAGGTTGCCGTCTATCAGCGTGCCCGTAGTCATGTCAGCCTGTTCGAACGTCACTTTCGCGTTGGCCGTCAAGCTCTTGAACAGCAGCGGGATCTTGAATTGTCCCTGGGTGGGGTCAAGCGCAAGATCTGCTTCGAACATACCGGTTGCCAGCTCCAGTTGCGTTGCAATGCTGCCTGAGAGAGGCAGAGAGCTTCCGGAAGCGTTGATGTCGGTCTGTCCTTCCAGATCCAGAAGCACCTCGAGCACATCGTCGCTGCCATCGTTACCCTGACCACTCAGGGCCACGGAGACGTCCGGGGTTTCAGGGTCGTCAGAGGCAATGTTGAGCGTCGCGCTGCGTCCACCGGCGGCAGACGGCATGAAGCTGATTTCAACGGTACAGCTGCCATCCTGTGCCACGGTTGTGCAGTCGTTGGTCTGGGTGAAATCGCTGCTGTTGGTACCGGCGATCTCAATGGCGTTGATCATCAGCGATGCGTTGCCTTCGTTGGCAATGGTGACCTGTGCGGTGGCAGTTTCACCGAGCATCACCGAGCCAAAGCTGACGTTAGCAGGCGTAACGCTGATTTCCGGAACGGGCGCGAGCACGCTGGTGCCTGTCAGCGGTACGTCCACCACAGGGTTCTCGGCGTCGCCGGATTCAATGCTCAGAGTAGCGCTCTGGTCACCTTCGCCATCGGGGATGTAGGTGACGTTGACGTCGCAGCTTTCGCCGGCAGCAACAGTGGTACAGCTGTTGGTCTGGGTGAACGCTGCTGCGTCCGCACCACCAAGGCTGATGTTGTTGATGCCAAGTTCTGCCTGGCCGGTGTTGGAAATGGTAACCACCTCTTCCGCGGTGGTGCCGGCCTGCACGTTGCCGAAGTCGATGTTTTCCGGGCTGACCGCGATACGGGGTTCAAACTGCTCGTCGGGAACCACCTGCACGGTCTGAAGAATGTTGTCCTGGCCGGCGTTCTGAACACACTCGGAGGTAAATTCGCCGATGGGCGCAGGCGCAATATCGCCGTTCTCAACACGGGCGATCATGTCGAGTGTAAGGCCACCGATGCTGATGACCGCCTCGCCAACATCATCCTCGGTGAAGGTGATGGCCGGGGAAGTGCCCTGAGCCGGAACGGTAAATTCGCCGGTTTCATCGGGAATGGGCGACTGGGGAATGGTCAGCGGTACCGTCAGGTCAATCTCACGGCTCGGCGTGACAACAATGGTTTCATTGGTGGCGGTGCCTTCAATGGTGGCGGAACCCACCAGCTTGAGGCCCAGCCTGGAATCTTCATTCACCGTTGTCAGGGCATCCACCGTGAACTCTGGTGTGGGTTGCCCCACGGTTGCCTGGGTGGGTACATCGGCACTGATTTGCGCTCGAATGGGCTGTTCGCCAATCAACGGGAACGGGCAGGTGAATTCCAGTTCCAGTGACACCGGTTCGGCAAAGGCATTGCCACCACCGGTCATAAGCGCCGCGGCTGCTATCGCAGTACCGAGCGTGCGGACGCTTTTGTTGGGATTCCTGAGTTTCATGAGTTCGTCCTCTAGGGTTTCAATCTTTGTTGTGTGGGTATGCAGAAATCACCGATGAGGACTGCTGTATCGGTCTTGCAATGTGTCCCTTTATGACTGCGCGGAGGTTACTATCTCCACGCAGTGCCATTAGGCCGTCGCCGAGCGGTTCGGGTCATTGCTAAGGCCGGCAAGGTTTTTGTTCAAAGCGGAGAGAGAGCCGGGGAAATTCCAATTTCGTGACGCCCTTCAAATCCCGAAAATCATTCAGTGCGGGCTATCAGGAGCGAGAGCACTTTGAGGATGAGAGCTATTTACGGTCGCGGGCCTGCCGGCGGACATCACCGGGCGTCTGGCCCGTCCAGGAGCGGTAGGCTTTGGTAAAACCGGCCTGGTCGCTGAACCCCAGCTTCTCAGCAATGGAATCGAGTGGGATGACTGTATCGGTGAGGTACAGAGTGGCAAAGTTCTGACGTATCTCGTTTCTGAGCACTCTGAATGAGGTGCCTGCGGTCGACAGGTGCTGTCGCAGGGTGCGGGGACTCATGTCGAGCCGACGTGCAAGATTGTCCATGGTGCAGGGGCGGCCCGGTTGGCTCATGATCATCTCCCGCACCTGCATGACGGTTTCATCGGCCTGTTCTGACGGTTCCCGCTCTCGTGAGCGGGCGTTGGCCAGGATGAATTCCAGGCCGGTATCGTCGTTGCGAACAGGTCGGCCGGACAAAGGCATGGTGACCTGGCTCGCCGGAGCGTTGAAGCGAAATTCGCAGTCGGCAGCAATGCTGCGCCACTGCTCGGGTTCCAGGGACGAGTCGAAATCGAACTCAAAACAGAAGTGATTGCACACCTGGGATGAAATTCGATGGATGCTGCCCATATATATTTTGGTGAGGCAGGGGCGTAAGTCGCCAAGGCCCCAATTGTCGATCAGTTGTATCCTGAAAGTGGATCCAGTTGAACTGAGGTCCATGTCCATCAGCGGCAGGCCCACGCGCAAGTACTGTACAATCATGCTGATCAGTCGCCGGGGGTTTTCCTGGCCGAGCACGGCGAAGCCAAGTAATCCGTGGGCCGGGAGGTCCAGTTGCTGGCCGAACTGGAAGGCCGCCCTCTCGTCGCCCATCAGCCACTCCGCCTTGCCCAGCAGTTGCCGGACCTGCCCCATGGAAAGACTCGCATCGGGATCGTCCAGCATATCGCTGGAAATGTCGGTATCTCCAAGGATGGCGTGGCGCCGAACGCCCTTGCGCTCCATAAACCGAATAAACTGTCGGGCGTAGCGTGCCGAGATCAGCGGCACTTCGAGCGCCATCGGGCTGGACGTTTCCACCGTTCGTTCCATGAGAGGTAGCCTTATTGAACTGGAACTGTCGCGTTCAGCGCACAGTTGTTTACTCTGTCTTGGCCCAGTATAGGCAGGGTTGCTCGGGTCGATTTTGCTCACCGGTCACGGTTCTGGTGTGATGGCCGGAAATGACAATGAAACATTCGTTAGATTTTGCAGGAGATCGCCCATTGAAAGTGCCCTGTCCGGTGTGTGAAACACGCTCACTGGTGCCGTTCCAGACCATCAAAGGCATACCGTATTATCGTTGTGAAACCTGTGAGGCCACAGTCATGGACTCGTCTTGCTGGCTGGACGAGCGCCGGGAAAGGGATATCTACAACCTTCACGACAATCATCCGGAAGATGAGGGCTATCGCCGCTTTCTTTCGAAGATGACCAGGCCGTTACTCGAAAGGCTGGAAGCGGGTGCACGCGGCCTGGACTTTGGCTGTGGCCCCGGCCCGGCGCTGGCCGGGATACTGCGGGAAGCGGGCATGGACATGTCGCTCTATGATCCCTTCTTTCATCCGGAAACGTCTGTTCTGGACCGCCAGTATGATTTCGTATCCTGCACGGAGGTGGTGGAACACCTTCATCGCCCGGCGGATACGTTCCGTCGGCTGGACAGGCTGCTGAAACCGGGTGGCTGGTTGGGTGTGATGACCTGCTTCCAGACAGACGACCAGTTATTTGCCAACTGGCATTACCGGCGGGACCCAACCCACGTTGTGTTTTATCGGGAGTTCACTATGGCCTGGTTGGCCCGGAGGTATGGGTGGCGCCTGGAGGTTCCGGCCAAGGACGTCGCGCTGTTCCAGAAGATTCAGTGAATCGGGGTAGGGCAGTCCAGTGCAGGGCACTCGACGGGACGGGGTCTGTCGCTGTCGTTCTGGACATTGCCGTCGAAACGCTCTGGATCGATGGCGCTGGCACAGCTCGCTGCGGTCCTTGATGCCGTGGCACAGCCTTGGGTGGCCAGTGCGTGGGCCAGGTTGTTCCAGCCTGCGGCCAGGTTCGGGAATTTGGCGGTCAGTCTCAGGAAATGTTGCGCGGCCAGGTCCACCTGGCCCTGTTGCCAGGCAATGTTTCCCTGCCCCATGATGGCAGCCGGCTGGTCTGGCCAGGCCTGTTCGGCCGTTCGATAGGCTTCAGTGGCAGCGATGGTCCTGCCGGTGGTTTCCAGGTCGTTGGCGGATGTCAGATAGCGCAGGGGCTGCGCCGTTGCAGGTAGTCGGTCGGGCGGCAGGATGACCGCGGCCCAATTGTCTGCGCGGTCCCATGTGGCCATGAACACTTCCAGTGCCTGCTCGTGCCGCTCCTGGGTGCCGGTGTGAAGGATGATGGAGCGGTCGCTGGCGTCGTAACCAATCGCCACGGCAAAATGCCATTGTGGCCACCAATCGAATCGCAGATTCTGCATCACCAGCACCGGGTGGCCAGAGGCTATCTCCTCCAACAGGCTCTTGAGCGAACCGTCCAGCGGGTAGACCAGTAAGCCATGGGATCGGGCGGCGGACACCATTTCAACTTTCAGGCTGCCCTGGCGGGCAGGCAGGTATACCAACTCCTTCAGTACGGCGGGGTTGGTGTTCAGGCCCTGGCTGTTGAGCATCATGGCCAGGGACGCCGGGCCGCACTGGTACAGTTCCTGAGCGTGGAAGGGAACATGGTCCAGCACTTTCCGCTGGTCAACACCGGCCGTGTTCAGGGCAGGGGTATCGGGCCATTGGGGGCGGCTGGCGCAGCCCGCCAGAATCGTTGCCAGTAAGAGACTGACAACGACTCGCAGCAGGTGCAACTGGGTAGGACGGATCACGGAGCTATTGCGCTACCGGATGCAGTTGATGAACGGGAAGATATTGGTGGCGCACAGCATGTCGGTGATGATGAACACCAGCAGGAACAGAACGATGATCCCGACAACGCCCTCGCCAACGGGAGCCTCCGCCAACTGTTGCTCAAACGACGACAACTCCTCCGGCGTCAGGTTCTGTATGCGCTGTTCAACCTGCTCCTGACTAACGCCCATTTCCGCCAGTTTCTCCTTTACCTCATCCCGCTCAAGCATGTTGAGCAGTGACTGGCGGTCCAGATCCGTGCGTTGCTCGGTCAGCAGTTCACCGGTTCCAACCATGCCCGCCGAGGCGGACGATGCCCAAACGGAGCCGAAAGCCATCATGATGGCCATGACAAACGATACGTACCGCAGATGGTTTCTCAGGGTTTGCATTACACTCTCCTGTTATTTTCGTTCAAGAAGCGGTCTTTCCGGTTGCTGCCTGCGATGTAGCCGACGGCTACATCCGACATTCAAGCTGACCTAATAGTAGCACGCGTTTTCGGCGTCCCAGGTTCCTAATGGTGACGGAAACTTAAAATGTGGACAGTCCCGTTGCCTCCATCAGCCTGTATTGCCAATACCGTATCCGGGATTCATCGGCCCAGGCATTGTAAGGCAGGCTCATTACCGGTGTTTCGCCCGGGCCGTGGTTCCATTGCTCATCGAAGAAGCCGGCCGCTTTGCGCACGATCTCTGAGTGCACGTTGGAGCGCACGAGTACGCTGGTTTCAAGGTTCAGGTCGTCAAGGTTGCGGCGGGTGAAGTTGGCCGAGCCGAGCAGCAGTTGAGCGTTGCCGTGGCTGTCGCGCCTGATCAGTAATTTACTGTGGCACTGCTCACCTTCGGTGTTGCACCAACGTACGGTAATGCCGGCGCCATTAAGCTCCATGGCCGACTGCCGGTTGGGTATGCCGCTTTTTTCCATGCCAAAAGCATCGTTGTTGGCGTCTAACAGTATCCGCACTTCGACACCGCGTTCGTGGGCTTCTTTCAGTTCTTCCAGTAACGTTCGGTGCGACAGATAGAACATGGCCAGATCCAGCCTGTCGCCTGCCTTTGCGGTGCCAATGATGTCTCTCGCGGTTGTCCTTATGGCCGATTCTGTGACGACCTGGATGGTATCGAGCGAAGCGATGCCGGCTGCGGCTTGAGGCAGGCTGCTGATCATTTCGTCCACCACCTCGGTGTCTGCACCGGACATCGCCAGAACGGCACGCTCACTGAGCAGCAAATCGGCCACGGCTGGCCCTCCGAATCGCAGGCCGATGTTGCTGTGCCGGCTACTGCCATCGTGGGGGTTGGCAGAGGTCACCAGGGCGTTAAAGCCCTCTGCGTTGTCGGTGATCAGAACCTTGCGGTGGTTGGCCTTGAAGTTGGGGAGGGCCAGGTAACTGCGCAGGGTGACCGGCTGCTCACCGAGTGCGTTCGGCAGCCAGCCCCCGGTCGCGGAGTTGCCCATCCACTGACAACAGAAGCGCCACAGGCCGGACCAGGTGGGGTTGCTGTCACGAAGGCGCTCCAACCTGGTTTCTATTACCGGAATGCCTGCTTGCCTTAGTTGCTGGAAGTAGGGCGAGACCGTACCACCGTATACGGTGTTTATGGGATCGGAAATAACGACAATACGCACATCCGGATTCGCCTTGCGTTGCTTGAGCAGGGCGTCAGTCAACTCCCTTGCCAATGGCCGCTGACGGCTGCCTTCCTCGCGGGTGCCGTTGAAGAGGAACATATCCACCAGAACAAAACGGCGAGCCGCCGAAATCATGTTGAGGGCCTCGTCGAAAATTTCCTGGTCCAGCCGCGGTTCCTCGTTGCCGAAATGCAGGGTCCTGTCGGTGAGAAGCCTGGCATTCGTCAGAGGATGGACTGTGCCCTCGTAACCTATCCCCGGCGGCAGGGGCTTCAATGTGTGGTAAAAACCGGTTGTTGTGATGGTCAGAATAACCAGGCCGATCAGTAACTTCACTGTCATCGTCGTACTTCCTGACGGAAAAGGTCCAAAGACGAAACTATACTGCACCGGAACCTGTGCCGTCCTTACACCCTTGTCATCCTGGGTTAATAATGGTCGCGACGTGATCGTGGTCCCAGGTAAACAAACACTTACAAAAAACGTTCTTCTGGAACTATCGCTGCCGGCGTTCACTTTCTAAACTTGCTGGATCAATCATTTACGATAACGATTCCTGTGAATTCACTGGCTTTTATTGGTTCCCGTCTGTTCAGTCTGCGCCTGCTCATTGTTGTGCTGGCGTTGGCTTGTGTGTTTGTGGGTGACGCGCTGCCACTGCTGGGCTGGTTGGATCGGGTGCTGTTCAGCGCTCTTGGCAACCCTGAGGGTATTGGGGATGCTGTTCGGGTTGTGGATATGACACCGGACGCCTTCGCAATAGCGCTGCAGGCCCGGGGGCTCGTCGAGCCAGAGTGGTCGGCGCTGGCGATTCGTGCCGGGTTGATGGTGTCGACACTCATCCTGGTACTTGCAGTTCCCAGAATGGGTGGAGCGGTCGCGCTGCCGGTGCTGTTACTGATTGCCGGGGCACTGGTGGTTCTGCAAGCAGCGTTCATGTTCTATCAGAGCGCCTGGCTGCCATTGGGTGAAGTGGTGACCCTGCTGATGGTCGGCTATGTCATCATGCTGTTCTGGCTGCAACCGAGGCGGGATATCGTCGCCTTGTCGGAGAATGTCCGCGTAGCCCGCACGCGGCTTGGTCGTCTGCTGCTGCAACAGGGACAGCCCGAAGAGGCGCTGGAGGTGCTGGCTGAATGCCCGCCCACCGAAGATACCTTGGCATTGCAATACGACATCGCCATTCAGCAGGAGCGCAAGCGGCAGTATGACCGCGCGTCAGCCACCTACCAGCAGATTCTTCAGCAGAAGCGAAAGTATCGGGACGTGGAAAAACGCCTGGCGGCACTCGGGAGCCTGACCACCGAGGCAACCGTTGTTTCTCCCGGTGGCTTTGACAGTACCCGAACCCTGGTCATGCCCGAGCAAAGTGTCAGCCGGCCCACCCTGGGCCGCTACGAGATCGAGCGCGAGATAGGGCGGGGCGCCATGGGCGTGGTCTATCTCGGCAAGGACCCCAAGATTGCCCGTACCGTGGCTATCAAGACGCTCAGTTACCAGGCGTTTGAGGACAACGAGCTGCGGGACCTGAAATCACGCTTCTTTCGGGAAGCCGAGGCGGCGGGCCGCCTCAGCCATCCGGCAATTGTCACCGTGTATGATGTCGGGGAAGAGGCCGACCTTGCGTTTATCGCCATGGATTATGCCAAGGGCAGGCCGCTTAGTGAATTTGGCAAGCCGGGGCGGTTACTGCCGTTGGCGAAGGTGCTGGATATCGTCGCCCGGGTGGCGGATGCCCTCGATTACGCGCATCGCCAGAAGATCATTCATCGCGATATCAAACCGGGTAACATCATCTTCAACCCGGACAACGGTGAGATCAAGATTACCGATTTTGGCATAGCCAAGATCTCCGACGACTCCCGGACTCGCACCGGCAGTGTCATGGGCAGCCCACTGTATATGTCCCCTGAGCAGCTCAAGGGCCAGAAAGTGACTGGCGCCACCGATACCTACAGCCTGGGAATCACGCTGTACAAACTGGTGTGCGGGGAAACACCCTATCAGGGTGATACCCTGGCCAACCTGACCTACCAGATTCTGAACAAGCGCCCACGGAGTGTCCGCGAGTTCAACCCGGAACTCCCCAACGGTGTTGTCCGTCTGATTAATAAAGCCATACAACGGGAGCCTGACAAGCGCTTCCTGAGTGCCGCCACCATGGCGGAAGCGTTGCGAAGACAGGCGAGCCGTGAGGCAAGGGAGGAAGCATCGTGATGAATCCCCAGGTGGCTGGCATAACGGATGTAGGGGCGTTGCGTACAGCCAACCAGGACGCTATTGACTGGCGGGTCAGCGAGGATAACCGGCAGGTGCTGCTTGTGGTTGCCGATGGCATGGGCGGTTACCACGGCGGGGAAGTGGCCAGCCGTATAGCCGTAGACACGGTGATGGAAGTGCTGGTGCCCTGGTTGTCGCCGGATGAAGGTGTGCCGGAGGAGCCGGACGACGCCATACAGTTTGCGATCAACCTGGCCAGTGAGCGAATTGCCGATCAAAGGGCTGCCGATGCAGACCTGGCAAAAATGGGGACCACGCTGGTGATGGCGTGGGTGATTGACGGTGAGGCTCACCTTGCCCACCTGGGGGATTCCCGCTGCTATCTCGTTCAAGGGCGAGAGCTGGCATGCCAGACCCGGGATGACACCGTGGTACAGAACATGCTGGATGACGGCAGCATCCGCCCTGATGACGTGCCCCATGTGCCTTTTCGTAATGTGCTGACACGGGCGCTTGGCGCCTCAACGGCCATTGCCAGCTTCCGCCGCGTGCGGATGGCAGCTGGAGATTCCTTACTGCTCTGTTCCGATGGCCTTACGGGGGCTTTGCCGGAGGACCAATGGCTGTCGCTGATGTCTACGTGCGAAACACCCGACGATAAGGTCCGGGCGCTGGTGGATGCGAGCCTGGATAACGAGGCGGCCGACAATGTGTCCGTTGTACTGTTGATTCTTAATTAATGGAGGAGGCCTGTATGGCGTCACTTTCCCAACTGGTGGACAACGTTGTGGTGACCACTTTTGAGCTGGAGCAGCCGGAGATTCATGTCGGCAGGCGTGGCGATAACGATATTCGCATCGACGAGATTTCGGTCAGTGGCCATCATGCGCTGATCGAGGCGGTGCCCAATGCCTATCTGGAGGGTACGGTGGACTATTACATCACCGACCAGAACAGCACCAACGGAACGTTTGTGAACGAACTGCGGATTGACCGACGCCAGCGCCTGAACAGTAACGACCTGGTTCGCATTGGCTGGAACGAATTCCGCTTCATTGACGAAGAGGAAAATGCGCTGGAGAAAACCGCCTACATACTGGATTAGTGGTCCACTGGCAGGCCGTTGAGCACGAGTCGGGAGAACCGACCGAGCAGGGACGTGGCGTTGGGCGCGTCGATCACATTCTCAATCAGAGCCTTGGCATCGAGCCCTTCCTTTTCCAGATCGGGTGCCTGCACCTTGAGGTAGGCCCGCATCACCTCTGCTGAGAATTCCGGGTGGAACTGGATACCCCAGGCGCAGCGGCCCACACGAAAGGCCTGGTGCGGTTCGAACTCGTTTCGGCCCAGGAGAACGGCATTCTCCGGCAACCTGAGTACGGATTGCCGATGCGTCAATTGCGCCGGAAATGTTTGGGGCAACCCCTTAAACAGAGGGTCATCCATCGCAGCGTCCAGCAACTCTACCTGATGGGTGCCGGTTTCCCGGCCACGTGGATGATAACCCGCTTCACCACCCAGAGCGTGGGCCAGCAGCTGATGGCCATAGCAGACCCCCAGAACTGGCACCTCTTCCGTCACTGCCTCAGCCAGCCACGCGGCAGTGCACTCACTCCAGGGCGCCCGGTCGCTGACCATGGCCGGTGATCCCGTCACCACGATCCCGTCCCAATTCCCGGGTTTGCCCGGTAGGTCGTCAACCGTAACATCGACTACGTGAAGGTCGAGCTCCGGATCCAGCCCGGCCAAAAACCAGTTATCGAAATCCCCGAACGACTCCAGAAGGGACGGGTAGGTATTACCTGTTTTGAGTATGACGACCCTGGCCAAGGTGTTGCTCCCGTCAGTCTGCGATGACTGCGTTGTGGTAAACATTCTGGACGTCATCGAGGTCGTTCAGCATGTCCATAAACTTCTCGAACAGCTCAATGTCGTCGCCTTCGACAGTGGTGGTGGTCTGGGGCAGGAACTGGATCTCGTCTACGTCAAACTCCAGGCCTTCAAACGCTTCCTGCAGTGCCTGTCGCGCCTTGGCGTATTCGGTGTGGGGCGCGAACACAGTAATCATACCCTCTTCGTGCTCAATGTCAGTGACATCCACATCCGCCATCATCAGTGCTTCCAGAGCCGCTTCCTCGTCGTCGCCCTTGAAGCCGAGAATGGCGCAGTGATCGAACATATGGCTGACGCTGCCCTGGGTGCCGATCTTGCATTTGGTCTTGGTAAACGCCAGGCGTACGTCGCCGAAGGTACGGTTGGGGTTGTCGGTCAGGCAATCCACGATGGCCATGCAGTTGCCGGGGCCGAATCCTTCATAGCGAGCAGGGGAGAAATCCTCACCAGCGCCACCCCGGGCTTTCTCGATGGCCTTCTCAATGACGTGCGCGGGCACCTGATCTTTCTTGGCACGGTCGATCAGGCCACGCAGGCTGAGGTTTGCATCCGGGTCCGGGCCGCCGGACTTGGCGCACACATAGATTTCGCGGCCGTACTTACTGTAGACCTTGGTTTTGGCGGCGGCCGTTTTGGCCATGGAGTCTTTGCGGTTTTGATAGGCTCTGCCCATTACGCTGCCTCAATTTCATTTTCAAAAGTGCGGATTTTACTCGACTACACAGGCCGGTGACAGCCTTATTTATCGAGGTTGTCGACGGCTCTTCCATGGTACCAAAGTGCCAGGGTTTCAGAACTTTCCGGTCAGGTACCGCAGAATGTGTTCGTGTTACGGTCGGAACATCGCCATTATCACCGAACGCGGAGATTGCCATGAGGTCCGTTCGAACATCGCTCATTGCAGCCGTGAGTTTGCTGCTGTTCACCGGAGCTCCGACAGTGGCAAACAGTGCCGAGCCGGATCAGCAGATGGGCGTGGCTCGGGAGATGATCCAGGTCCTGGAGGCCTATGCCGTCTACAAGATGGGCCAGTACGATCTGGCGTTCGAACGTTACCAGGCGCTTGCCGAAGCGGGGAGTCGGCAGGGTATGTATAACCTGGGCAATATGCACGCAGCCGGGCAAGGCACGGCACAGAGCGATTCGAAGGCTTTCGAGTGGTATCTGAGGGCAGCGGAGGCTGGCGACAAGCTGAGCATGTCCGAAGTGGCAAAGGCCTATGAAGCGGGCATTGGTACCAGGGCAGATCCGCAACTGGCCCGCCACTGGCGGGT
>NZ_DELU01000023.1:593-45878 GCF_002352785.1 Marinobacter sp. UBA2688 | reverse complement strand
CCCGCCACTGGCGGGAGCGTGCCGCAACCGAAGATTGATCATTATCAACCTGCCACAATACCCCCGCCCAGCAACGAGTTCTTCAGTTGCTTACGCCAACTTGGGCACCCTGCGGATGCCCTTACGGATCCCCTGATCAAGAGCGGAGCTGACCAGTTTGCCGGTGAACGGCACGATGTCGTCAAAGGAAATGGTGTACTGGACGCGAGTCCTGCCATTGGCGGCATCGTCGAAGCGGATGCGACCGATATGGTTGCGGATGGGGCTCATGCTGGAAATGGTGTACTCAATAAGCAACCCCGGCTCGAAGGTAATGACGGTCTCTTCAAGGCCGATGGGGCCGATGCCGATCTTGCGGATGGACCCAAGGCCGTTGGGGTCGGCCTGGTCGCTGTCGCGAATGCGCTTCACTGGTGCTCCCAACAGCTTCCCGAAGCGCTCATGATCCGCAAACAGTGCAAACACACGGTTGCGCGGCACATCAAAGGTTTCGTCAATTTCAATCTTGTAGTTCGCCATGTATGAACTCTTCAGAGACGGTTTTCATCAGGGTATCCGGTTATGTGTTACAACAAAAGTGACGTGGTGGCAATGACCGAGCGTTGGCCCAAAAGGGCTGAATGACAGCCGAGCGACAGGTACACTGAGCCTCGTGGTGCATCAGTTATCATACCCCCAATACAGCCCGACAAGGTGCATGGACCCGCATGAACAACGATAACGAACAACCCGCACGCTCAGATCTCGCGACACCACTGAATGGCATCTTTGCGCTCGGGATACTCTATACCCTCTACGTCGCCCACCAGATTGTCCTGCCAATTGTCCTGGCGGTCCTGACCAGCCTTTTGCTGTTTCCCCTTGTCAAAAAAGCCTATGACAAAGCCGGGATTCCAAGGGTGTTGAGCTCTCTGGTATTGATGATCGTGGTGATCGCTGGTCTGGCGGGTGTTGGGGCAGCCGTTGCAACGCCTGCGCTGGAGTGGGCACAGCAGGCACCACAGGGTATCTCTCGACTGCTCATGGGTGAGAGCGGCATAAAAAGCCAGATTGATAAGGTCAACGAATCGGCAAAGAAAGTGGAAGAGTCGATGGACGAACTATCCAAAGACGAGAAGACCACAACCAACACTGTCGTGCTTAAAACCGACTCGTGGCGCAACCAGCTATTAACCAAGGCGCGCAACGGTGCAGCCGGCCTCGCACTTGCGCTGGCCCTGACCTATTTCCTGCTCGTGGGTGGTGACCGCATCATCCTCAACTTTGTGCGACAACTCCCGAAGCGACAGCGCCGCAACGTGCTCCAGATTGCCCGCGATTCCCAGCAACAGATCGCCCAGTATCTGGCGGTACTCAGTCTCAGTAACCTGCTGGTTGGCATCACCACCGGGCTCATCTGCTGGGCAGTGGGTCTTCCGGACCCAGCCGTCTGGGGGCTCGTTGCCGGCTTGGCCAGATTCATCCCGTACCTTGGTGTCATTCTGACCATCATCCTGCTGGCAGTCGTGTCCGCCACCAGCCTCGACACGCTCTGGATGATGGCCATTGCCCCGCTCGGCTATTTGGCTCTTACCTCTACCGTCGGGTTTTTCATAGAGCCCTGGATCCACGGTTTCCGCATGGCGATCAATCCCGTCGTCATCTTCGTGTCCATCTTCTTCTGGGGCTGGTTGTGGGGCCCGGTTGGCGTGTTGCTGGCGGTCCCCCTGATGACCATCATTCAGGTGGTCCTCAAACAAATCCCGAAACTGCGGCCGATTTACAAGGTTATTGCCCGGTAAAAGCGGCCAGGGGGCCCTGACACTGCTGGGAATCTGGCCTATCCTGACCTGATATCCAGCAAAGCAGGAGCAGAACGCCCATGATCCAGAAGACCATGAAAGCCATGCTGCTCACCGGCCACGGTGGCGTCGAGAAACTGGAATACACCGAAGACGTGCCCATCCCCACCCCTGGTGCGGGAGAGGTGCTCGTCCAGGTCACCGCCACCGCCAAGAACAACACCGACCGCAAAGCCCGGGAGGGTCTTTACCCCACCAAGGATAAAGGCGACGTAACCTCCTTCCAGATGGGAGGCTCAGCCACGCTGACGTTCCCAAGAGTTCAAGGCGCGGACGTTGTTGGGCGTATCGTCGCCGTGGGGCAGGGTGTTGAGGATACGCGGATCGGCCAACGAGGCCTGCTGGACTTTAACCTCTACGCGGACGAGCGCCGGGATATCAACCTGACCCCGGACTACTACGGCCACGGCGCCGATGGTGGGTTCGCGGAATATATTGCTGTGCCTTCCGACCAGTTTCACCATGTCGAGAATGCCGGCCTGGCCGATGCCGAACTTGCCGCTATGGGCATGTGCTCCTATCAGACCGCCTTGCACATGCTCACATCCGCACGGGTAAAAGCGGGCGAGCACATCCTTGTGACCGGTGCCAGTGGTGGTGTTGGCACCGCCCTTATCCAGCTTTGCCGCATCATGGGGGCGATTCCCTATGCGCTGAGCCAGCGTGATAAGGCCGACCCTCTGCTCAAGCTGGGCGCCGAAGCCGTGCTGGACCGTTCCGACATGGACAACTTCACGGATCAGGTGCGGTCCGTCACTGGGGGGCGGCCGATAGACGCCGTGATGGACCTGGCCGGTGGCGAGATGACCGATCAGTTTATCGACACCATGATCTTCGACATGAACAGCCGCAATGATTACCCAAGGCTCAGCATCGCTGGCGCCAGCGCCGGAAACGTCAGTGAAATCATGTGGACACGGATTTACCTGTATCAGGTGCAGGTGTTCGGCGTGTCACACGGCACCCGGGAGGAAGCCGAACAACTGGTGGCCTGGATTCGCAGCGGCCAACTGAAGCCGGTGCTGCACGCCGCTTTCAGACTGTCAGAGTTGCACGAAGCCGAACGCTACTTCGTCAACCGCAACAGCAACTACCTGGGCAAAATCGTAATCGTCCCGGATGCCCAATGGGCCGAGCATGGCGCCCCGTTTGCCCTGGAGAAGTCCTAATGCGTCCCGAACTCAAACTGCAACTGATGGACACCCACGCCGGCGGGGATGTGAGCCGGATAGTAACTGGCGGGATCTGCCCGCTTCCGGGGGACACCGTGCGCGCCCAGATGGAATACCTGCGGGACAAGGCAGATGGCCTTCGCACTCTACTACTGGAAGAGCCCTACGGCATCCCGGAAATGTCCGTGGACCTGCTGGTGCCGCCCACAGACCCCGAGGCAGTCGCCGGTTATATCATCATGGAAGTGATGGGATATCCGATTTACTCCGGTTCCAACACCATCTGTACCGCCACGGCCGTTCTGGAGAGTGGCATTGTCGCCAAGCGGGAAGGGTGGCAGAGTTTCGCTCTGGAAGCGCCAGCGGGCCTGGTCCACATTGACGCCCTTGTTCGGGACGGTGTTGTAGAAGCCATTACCTGCGGCGGGCTGCCCAGTTACATCGACACCTACCAGGCCAGCATCCACGTGCCCTCGATCGGTGACGTATCCTACAGCGTGGCCTACAGTGGTGGTTTCTACGCCCTGGTGGACGCGACGAGCCTTGGGTTTTCCCTGACCCTGGATGAAGAACGCAAACTCAGCGAATGCGCCTATCAGATCGTAGAGGCCATCCAGGCAGAACGCGGCTTCTCCCACTACACGCTGGGTGATGTCGGACCCTTGCCCTTCCTCCATTTCATGGGGCCGGTTGAACAATTGTCGGATCATTCGTATCGCTCCCGGTCGGCCACTTATGTGCATCCCGGCGTCATCTGCCGCAGCACCACCGGCACGGGTACTTCAGCACGGCTTGCGTTAATGAACTACGAGGGCAAAATCAGCCCGGGCGACCGCCTGGAAACCGTCTCCCTGCGTGAAACCGGGTTTATCGGTGAGTTCACAGGTGTGCGCCAGGAAGGGAAGCACCAGGTGGTCGAGAATACCATCACCGGCAAGAGCTACGTTCTTAACCGGGCGGATATCATCGTGAACTGCGATGATCCGATGGTTGACTGTGGGGGGCTTACTCACATTCTTTTGTAGCCTGAGGTTTTGCGGGCGGATACGGGGGGTGGGGGTATTTTTTCTTCTGGAAAAAGAACTCGCTTCGCTCAGACATCTTTTTCCTTGCCAGAAAAAATACCCCCACCCCCCTATCGACGTGCAGCTCAGGAATATCCAGGTCGAGAAGGCCTTCGCAAGCCCGCCCCCAAAACCATCAGGCTACGAAAGAGAAAGCAACTCCCAAAGCGTCAGGCAGTCTGAACCCGAACCCCCGAAACCTGACCAAGGGCAACCTCCGCCACTGTATGCAACTTCTCCAATTGCGACTGGAGCATGGCAATCGGCCGGGTTCCCTCCAGGGTCAGGGTGATATCGAAATTCTCCCCGGCGGATTCCACCGCCATTGTTGCAATCCGGAAACCGCGAATACGGACCACCTGGCAAAGACGCTCCAGGGCGGCCGCTTCCTGCGACATGCGGCAGCTGATTTTATAGCTCGGCGTTGAGGACTGGCTTTGCGGTTTCATGCAACGTGTTCCTTTTTGTTGGTGCGTCGGGTTTCGTCGATCATTTCGCGGTTGCTGGCGCCGGGTTTGACGATGGGCCAGACGTTCTCCTCACGGCTGATGGCTACGTGCAAAAGCATCGGGCCGTTGTAGGCCAGGATGGTCTCAATGCCACGACGGATCTGGTCAGTGCGGCTGATGTGCAACGCCGGGATGTCGAAGGCGCGGGCCATGGCGACGAAGTCCGGGTTGTCGTCCAGGTTGATCTGGCTTTCACGATTGCCGTAGAACAGTTCCTGTTGCTGGCGCACCATGCCCAGGCACTGGTTGTCCATGACGATCAGTTTTACCGGCAGGTTATAGCGGCGGATAGTGGCCAGTTCCTGGGCGTTCATCATGAACGAGCCATCGCCCGTCACGTTGATCACCGTACTATTGCGGTCGGAAAACTGGGCACCGATGGCAGCGGGCAGGCCAAAGCCCATGGTGCCCAGGCCGCCACTGGTGAGGTGGTGGCGAGGGTGGTCAAAGTCGTAGTGCTGGGCTACCCACATCTGGTGCTGGCCGACGTCACAGGCGATAACGGTATCATCCGGGGCAATTCGGGAGAGCTGGCGAACAAAGGCCGGGCCGGTGATCGGCGCCAAAGGTTCTTCGTTGTCGGCGGCATGGAAGCCGCCGGTGGTGTACCAGGTTCGGCACTGTTTCTGCCAGTCGCCAATGTCCAGCGGCTTGTCCTGTAAGGCGTTGGTCAGTGTTTCGAGAATGTCATTCAGGTCCCCCCGAATAGCCAGCTCGGTCGGGCGCAGTTTGTTGATCTCGGCGGCGTCGGCGTCAATGTGAATCATCTTTGCATTGGGGGCGAAGCCATCCAGGCTGCCGGTGGCGCGGTCATCCAGGCGGGCACCGATAACCAGCAACAGGTCGCATTCATCCACGGCTTTATTGGCCGCCCGGGAGCCGTGCATGCCCAGCATGCCCAGGTTGTAAGGGTTGTGTTTTCCCGGGTTGCCGATACCTTTGAGCGTTACCACCGCTGGCAGAGCGGCGGATTCAGCAAACGTGCGAAAGCGATCTTCAGCGTGTGCCAGGCTGATGCCACCACCGCTGTAGAGTATGGGTTTGCGGGCCGCCCGCAGCATCGTGAGCGCTTCGGCCAGGTCTGGGAAGCTGATCTCCCGTGGCTCGGACCGGGGGAAGGGAGCATCGCTGACATCAGCCAGCAGCAGGTCCTTGGGTATATCAATCCACACCGGCCCCGGCCGCCCACTTTGAGCCAGTTCCATCGCCTCTTCCATGATCGCGGGCAGGCTGTCTGCGTCGTCAACCAGATAGCTGTGTTTAACGATGCCCAGCGTCATGCCCAATACGTCGGTTTCCTGGAAGGCGTCGGTACCGATCAATCCCGAGGGCACCTGGCCGGTGATGACCAGCATGGGGATGGAGTCCCGGTGAGCGTTGGCAACGCCGGTGATCAGGTTGGTGGCGCCGGGGCCTGAGGTGGCAATACATACACCGAGCTTACCGCTTGCGCGGGCGTAACCGTCGGCGGCCAGGGCGCAGGCCTGTTCGTGGCGGCACAGCACGTGTTCCACACCGACATCGTCCACCAGCGCATCGTATAGCGGCATGATGCAGCCGCCCGGATACCCGAAAACCGTGCTGATGCTGTGGCGGTGGAACGCGTCAAGAATGTGCTGTGCGCCGTTCATGGTTGTTATTCCTTTTTCCTGATGCAAAAAAAAGCCCCCGGGACCTTTCGGTGCCGGGGGCTTTCGTGTGTTTGTCGAGTCTGTTTCTATCTCACCCGCTTGTCCACGCAGAAGCCCCCGGACGGTACCACGACCACCAGGACTAGCTTCACAAGGACAACCACTGCGTTGAGATTCATAAAATCAGTATCTGCTCTGAATCTGAGAGAAGTTTATGTGTAGAATCTACCCCACGAAAACAACCGGATGCAACCGTTTTCTGACAGTTTCTAAAACGACTGCCTGGACTGTAAACCGACATCACCCGAATTTAACTGCGAGCGATCAATGACCAAAGCAAAACTGGGATCTATCGGATTGTCCTTTCTGGTACTGGCTTTATTGGTGGTATGGATGGCAACCGGTGACGTCAAGGAAGCGCGGGACGAGGCGCCAGAGGACACACCTGAGGAGTCGGTCAGCGCGCCCTCCGTCCAGGTGGATGTGTTGCGTACAAGGCTTTACGAGCCCGGGTTAATGCTGCAGGGGCAGTTGGAGCCCTGGCGAACCGTGTCAGTTGGCGCTCGGGTAGCCGGCACGGTAGAAGAGCTGATGGTGGAGCAGGGTGACCAGGTTGAGGCGGGGGATGTCCTGCTTCGACTCTCCGAGGATGGGCGACGTACCTCGGTAGAACAATGGCAGTCGCGCATTCGCAAATTGGAAGCCGATTTATCGGCTGCCCAGAAGCTCCGATCCCGGAATCTCACCTCCGAATCCGAAGTGTTGACCCTGCAAAGTGATCTGTCTGCGGCGGGAGCTGAGCTCACTCAGGCACGTCTTGCTGTTGACAACCTGGAGCCACGAGCGCCTTTTGATGGAACGGTGAATCGACGGGATGTCGACCTTGGTGATCTGGTCCAGGTCGGGTCACCACTGTTGGAGCTGGTGCGCGTTGATCGGCTGAAAGCGACGGGGCAAATCCCGCAGCAGTCAGTGAGCGCCGTCGAAGAAGGGCAGGCCGTAACCATTCGCACGTTGGATGGCGACAGCCTGGAAGGCGTGGTGAATTTCGTGGCCAGTGCCGCAGACCCGGACACCCGTAGCTTCCCGGTGGAGGTGTCCATAGACAACCCGGAACGTAAGCGGGTTGCCGGCGGTAGTGCCACGCTGCGCATTGCGCTGCCGGAAGTGGAGGCGATGTTCATTTCGCCGGCCTATCTCAGTCTTGGGGATGATGGCCGGCCCGGTGTTCGCTATGTGGGCGACAATAACGAAGTGGTGTTTACCACGGTCAAACTCCTGAACGTCACCACGGATGGCGCCTGGGTCACTGGCCTGCCGGATGAAATTCGGTTGATTACCCGGGGCGCGGGTTTTGTATCCATCGGGCAGCAGGTACGCCCGGTTGATCGTGATTCGGACCGGGGCTAACCGATATGCGAACCTTGATTTTCGCCGCTCTCGACCGCAGCCGGACCACACTGCTGACACTGGCTTTCCTGATCCTGGGTGGTGTTGCGGCTTTTCAGACCATCCCCAAAGAAGCGAACCCGGACATCACCATTCCCATGATCTATGTGTCAATGACACTGGAGGGAATCAGCCCGGAAGACGGTGAGCGCTTGCTTATCCGGCCCATGGAGCAGGAATTGCGTTCCCTCGAGGGCGTCAAGGAAATGCGTGGTACGGCTTCCGAGGGTCACGCCTCGGTGATGCTGGAATTCGACGCCGGGTTTGATCCGGACATCGCGCTTCAGGATGTGAGGGAAAAGGTTGATACCGCCCGCAGCAGGCTGCCTCAGGAAGCTGACGAACCAAGGGTCAATGAAATTAACGTGGCGCTGTTTCCGGTCATGTCGGTTGGCCTCTCCGGGCCTCTTTCCGAACGCGAGCTGGTCACTATTGCCCGGCGTTTGCAGGATGCCATCGAAGGCATTCCGGAAGTGCTGGAAGTGGACATTGGTGGTGACAGGGAAGACCTCCTGGAGATCGTTGTCGATCCCCAGGTGCTTGAAAGCTATGGCGTCGACTTTGATCAGTTGGCGACGTTGGTCACTCGCAACAATCAATTGGTTGCTGCCGGAAGCCTGGATACCGGTGCCGGTCGCATGACCATGAAGGTTCCGGGCGTTATTGAATCCGTGGAGGATGTTATGGCCATGCCGGTCAAGGTAGGCGGCGACACCGTAGTGACCTTTGGCGACGTGGCTATGCTTCAGCGAACCTTCAAAGACCCGCGAGGGTTCGCCAGGATCAACGGTGAGCCGGCGCTGGTGCTGGAAATCTCCAAGAGGACCGGTGCCAACATCATCGAAACCGTGGAAAAGGTGAAGGCGCTGATTGAACGTGCCGGGCCGCAACTGCCAGACGAGCTCGAGGTTCGCTACATCATGGACCAGTCTGGTGAAGTCCGGGACATCCTTAGTGATCTGCTCAACAATGTGCTGACGGCCATCGTGCTGGTGATCGTCCTGATCATTGCCGCCATGGGTCCCCGTTCTGCGCTTTTGGTGGGGCTTACCATTCCCGGTGCGTTCCTGACCGGTATCCTGGTGATCTGGGGAATGGGTTTTACCCTTAATATTGTGGTTCTGTTTAGCCTCATACTGGTGGCTGGCATGCTGGTGGATGGGGCCATCGTGGTATCGGAGCTTGCCGACAGGAACCTCTCCGAGGGCCAGAACGTAAAGTCTGCATGGGGCGAGGCGGCCAGCCGCATGGCCTGGCCCATCATCGCGTCAACCGCCACCACGCTGGCGGTATTCATCCCCCTGTTGTTCTGGCCGGGCGTGGTCGGCGAGTTCATGAGCTTTTTGCCCACCACCGTTATCATCTGTCTGACCGCCTCGTTGGCCATGGCTCTCGTATTTTTGCCGGTCCTTGGCAGCATCAGTGGCGGAAAACGCCTTCCCCAGTCAGCAATCAGTGGCCGCATGACGGACGTCTATCGTGGCGTTCTCGGGCGATTGTTGGCAAAGCCCGGTTTTACACTTCTTGGAGTGCTTGGCGTCGTTGTGGTCATCTATGCGGCTTATGGCAAGTTCAACCATGGTGTTGAATTTTTCCCAAGCGTGGAGCCGGATTCAGCGCAGGTACATGTCAGGGCCAGAGGCGATCTGTCTGTGCAGGAGCGCGATGCCATCGTTCGACAGGTCGAGCAACGTTTACAGGGAATGCCGGAGGTGAAAGCCCTCTATGCTCGCTCAATGGTCAGTCCCGGAAACCAGATGGCGCCGGACGTCATCGGTGTGCTGCAGTTTCAGTTCACGGACTGGTTTGAGCGCCGGCCAGCGACACAGATACTGGAAGATTTCCGTTCACTCACTGCGGACATTCCCGGCATTGAACTGGAGTTTCGTAAGCAGGAAGGCGGTCCAGCGGACGGCAAGCCCATTGAACTTATGGTCAGCAGTATGAATAGCGACCAACTGGAGCGGCACGTGGCTCTTATCCGGGAACGGATGTCTGGCATCGATGGCTTTGTGGATGTCGAAGACGACCGCAGCCTTCCGGGCATCGAATGGCGCCTGAACGTCGACCGCTCAGCCGCTGCCCGATTTGGCTCAGACGTGCTCAGTGTGGGCAGTGCGGTGCGACTGATTACCAACGGCCTGGTGCTTGCTACCTATCGGCCTGAGGACGTGCGGGACGAAGTCGATATCGCCGTGAGAGTGCCTAATAATTGGCGGGAGCTGGACCAGTTCCAGCGCCAGACGATTAACACCAGCCGCGGGCAGGTGCCGCTCTCAGAGTTTGTTGAGCTGGCTCCCGGAGACAAGACTGGCAGCATTACCCGTGTTGACGGACAGCGCACCATTACGATCAAGTCCGAGATAGAGCCGGGTCGCCGTGCGGACGAACTGCTGATGGAGTTGCAGCAGCAAATGCCTGAAACGCCCGAGGGTGTTTCCGTCCGATTTGCCGGCGAGAATGAGGACCAGGAACAAGCCTCGAATTTCCTGGCATCGGCGTTTCTGGTCGCGATTGCCCTGATGCTGTTGATCCTGGTGACCCAGTTCAATTCGCTCTACCAGACCATGCTCATTCTATCGGCCATTGTGCTTTCCACAGCGGGCGTATTGCTTGGCCTGCTGCTTAACGGGCAGTCGTTCGGAATCGTAATGGTGGGCATGGGCATCATTGCCCTGGCGGGCATCGTGGTGAACAACAACATCATTCTGATCGACACCTACAACCAGATGCGAAAAAGCGGTATGGCGGCATTCGAGGCCGCATTGGAGACCGGATGCCTGCGCCTGCGACCGGTATTGCTGACGGCCATCACCACCATACTCGGGCTGATGCCAATGGTGCTCGGGGTAAATGTGGATCTCCTGACCCCGTCTTTGGGCATCGGTGCTCCGTCCACGCAGTGGTGGACCCAGCTATCCAGTGCTATTGCCGGCGGGTTGGCGTTTGCAACGGTGCTCACGCTGTTGCTGACCCCGGCGCTGCTGGTTTTGGGTGACAAGACCGGCCAACGGGTACGTGGGTTTGTAAACCGATAGCGGTGTGGTTTACAAACCGCGTTGGCCGGGTGGGCCGGGTGGAGGGAGATTAGCGTCGAATGCGGCTTGATAAGTCCCGTGCCGCCTTCGCCATGCTTTCAAGCTTTGGAACCATGGTGAGGTTTTCCTCCGCAGCGCGGTTCATCGTTTCGGATATCTCTGCAACTTCGGTCACGTTACGATTAATTTCCTCGCTGACGCTGGTTTGCTCTTCGGCTGCCGTTGCCACTTGAGTGGTTGCGTCATTCACGCTGCCCATGCGGCGATTGATCTCGCCCAATGTCTGCCTGACCGCCTCCACCGACTGCCCGCTCTCCTGAGTGACAATCTCGCTTGCCTGCATATATTCAGAGGCGTCTCTGGACCCGGTGGCTATGGTGTCGATGATTCGGTCGATCTCCACGGTGGCTTCCTGGGTCTTGGCTGCCAGATTCCTGACTTCGTCCGCGACTACGGCGAACCCTCGGCCCGCCTCTCCAGCGCGGGCTGCCTCTATGGCGGCGTTTAGTGCCAGCAGGTTGGTCTGGTCCGCGATTTCGCGGATGACTTTCATTACGTCGCCAACCTTCTTGCCGTCGGAAGTGAGCTGATTGACGGTTCGCGACGAGGTCTGAATCTGGTCAGCGAGTCGATTCATGCTGTCCACTGCGGCGTGGATCTGCTTGTCAGCTTCGCCCGTCTGGCCGGATGTTTCCTGCACTTGGTTCGCAACTGCCGCGGCGTGTTGTGCGACATCCTGAGCGGTTGCCGACATCTCGTTCATGGCCGTTGCGATCTGGTCAATCCGTTGATGGGCAAGTTCGGATTGGGATGAGACTTTGCCGGCATTGTCCCGGATCATTGAGCCCGTGAGTTCGAGTTCGCGAGCATTTTCTTCCATCAATTCGCCGGTTTCTGAGAGAAAGCCGTGTAGCTTGCGGGCGCTATCAGCCAGTCGACCCAATTCATCCTGACGGATTAGAGTCGCGGGATCAGACAGGTCACCTTCCCCCAGTTTGTGCATTTGGCCAATCAGTGTTTGCGTCGGTCGGACGACGGAACGAACCAGGACAATGACGCAAGCGATCGTTCCCAGAAACACTGCGAGTAGCATCAGGCCACCGACGCGCCAGGTGCTCGTGGTGACGGAGTCGTTCAGGGCCGCGGCCTCGGCCACACCCTGTTTACGAATGAGTGCGGAAGCTTCTTCAATCAGCCTTGATGGTTCCCGATCGATGCCGCTGACGGCCCGATCGCCTTCGCCGTGCTGGTAGCCTGATGCCACAAAGTCGGCGAACCCGGTCCGGTAAGCTTCACCCATCTTCTGGTGGGAGCGCTGGAACTGACTCATCAGTGCGCGGGCCTGATCATCTTCCAGCCTTGGGATAAGACTATCCAGCTTTTTCTGGATGAGGGCTTCCTGTTCCTGGAACTGGGTCCAGTACTTTTTACGCTGACCGGCATCCGAGCCGCGAATCAATACGTTTTTCCATTCCTGGACCTGGGTCTTGAAATCACTGAGGATGTCCTGCGCCTCCAGTGCCCTGACCATTTGTTGGCTGGCCAGCCGGTGATAGTCGTTCTTAGCCTGGAGGGAGTAGTTGAAGTAGTAGCCGGCAACCAGTATGACGACCAAGTTTGCGGCAATGACAACGCTCAGCACACGATTGAGAATGCTTCGGGAATACCAATTCATAACGTAGGGGGCCTGTTTCTAGCTAGAGCTTTCGTTCAGGCGTAGTAAAGCGTGATTCTTTGTTATATGCACTAGGATACGGCGGGTGTCACAAAAGTTTCATATTATCGATCAGGAACAGCAACTGGTGATTTAGAAGGGAGTGAAATACTGTTCCAACAGAGCTTCAAAGGGCAGAGGCCTGCTGTATCGATAACCCTGCAGGTAATCACAGCCCCGCTGGAAAAGCCATTGTTCATGGGCTTCGGTTTCGACGCCCTCAGCGACGACTGAGAGCCCAAGCCCTCGCGCCAGGCCAATGATCGAGAGGGTAATGGCGCAGTCGTCCTCGTCGTCTGGCAGTTGGCTGATGAAGGAACGGTCAATCTTGATCCGCGAGAAGGGCAGACTCTTGAGGCGGGACAGTGAAGAATAGCCGGTTCCGAAGTCGTCTATGGACAGGCTTGCACCGTCGGCGACCAGCTCTTCCAGAATACTGTTCAGTGAGTTGAAATCCCCTTGAATGGAATCCTCGGTTACCTCGAAATGCAACGCGCTGACCGGCACGCCATATTCATGGCAGGTTTCCCTGATCAGGCTGGGCAGTTCCGGTATCGATACCTGCTCTGCCGCCAGGTTGACGGAAATCTCTGGCAGCGTAATGCCCTGGTTGTGGGCCTGTTGCCAGTGTTCGCATACGCGGCGAAGCACGCACTCCCCCAACGCATACATCAGGCCACCGCTTCTGGCTATCCCCAGAAATTCAATGGGTGACAGCCAACCCCGTTGCGGGTGTTGCCAGCGTACCAGGGCTTCCAGCGACTCCAGTTTCATCCCGGCGGCGCTCATGATGGGTTGATAGAACACCTCCAGGGTGTGGTTGCTGATGGCTGCCCGCAACTCGTTTTCCAGAACGAATCGCGAACGGGCCGTTACCTGGATGCTCGAATCAAAGAAGCACGCCTGGTCCCGGCCCCGCTGCTTGGCGTTGTACATGGCGGCTTCGGCGCCACGCAACAGCTCTTCGGTGGTTTGACAGTCTCCGGGCAAGTGGCAGATGCCCAGGCTTGCGCCAACGGTGATGGAGTGGCCAGTGAGGCGGATGGGCCTGTTGATTTCCTGCCTTATACGCGAGGCGGTCAGTTCCAGAGAGTCCCGCATGGTGTGGTTGCGCACCATGAGGGCGTACTCATCGCCTCCAATCCTGGCCAGTAGATCCTTGCCTGGAACAGAGAGCTTTTTCAGGCGGCGGCCGACTTCGGCAATAACGTTGTCACCCACCTGAGGCCCAAGCCCATCGTTGATGGATTTCAGGCGGTCCACGTCAATCCATATCAGCGCCAGGCTACCAAGCCCTCGTCGTTCTATTTTGTCGGCGAGATGGCCGATACGGTCTCGCAGGGATTCGATGTTTGATAGCCCGGTCAGTGAGTCGTAACGGGTAACGTATTCAAGTGCGCGTTGTGAGTGGAGCCAGGCTTCGTGGGTATTGATCAGGCTGATGGTATCGGCAATAGCGATAACGAAGGATATTTCCGGCAGGGTCCAGTCCCGTTGATGGGTTGATTCCAGGCAAATGACGCCACTGAGCCGGGCACCATCAAATACCGGTGCATCAAGCATCGATAGGATCTTCAAGGGTATAAGGTAGCCCGGCGCGAATGCCCGGGTGCGGGGATCGTTCTGGGCGTCCCGGACAGACAGCACGCGTTCGGTTTCCAAGGCCGAGAAGTACTCCGGGTTGCCGGACTGGTACAGGCTGGATTTGTCACCGGTGGCAGCGTCCGTAGTATGAAGCCACTCGGACTCAATGCGGTCACGTTCCTCCGGAAACTGCCAGACACTGACCCGGTCAACGTTGAGCAGCCTCGCGCAGAGCGCCGTCAGGTCTGCGAGTTTTTGCGGGCGCTTCTTGTCGATAAACGCCGGACTGTGGCTGAGTTCCGTCAGTGCCTTGTGAAAGGTCACGAAGGTGTCCGTATCGTGCATAGTCTCTGGCTGTCAGTTTCGAGGACGATAGTAGGTGTACGACAAGGAGCGGCGTTTGGTCGCTTTGCGCCAGCATTTTTCATTTTTCGACTTTCTCATACTGGCACCCGGCCCCGATACTGTCCACTTTGAAGTCATAAGAGTAGGACATGGGTCGTCACCAGCGTTCGGAAGTACCGCAGTTAGTTAGGCTTTATTGTCTGATTGAGTCATTTTAAAGGCGCCTGCGGCGAAATGCCGGTTTCTGGTTTATGCTGGTAGCGAAAAAACAACAAATTTATTGTCTCTCTTGAACTGGGAATATCTTTGCAAAAGGGTCTGACGCAGATTCTGTTCGCCATTATGCTGTTTGCGCTGCCTGCTCTGGTTTCAGCGGAGCCGGCGGTTTGGGACAGTTATGCCAAGCGGTTGGAGCTTCTCAGGTATGTGGAGTATTGGCAGGAACCCGCCGGCGCCGTTCCCCTGGATTCCGTGAGACAGCTTCCCGAAAGGGAGTGGCAGTCAAACGGAAAAGACAGCGTTAGCCTGGGATACGGTGATAAGGTTTACTGGTTCCGGGTAAATGTTCGCAACCCAGGGGCCGCCACGGCTCCCCTGTTCCTGGAAATCGGGTATCCGGTGTTGGACCATATCGAGGTCTATCTGCTCGAAGATGGCGAGCTTGTAAAACGACAGTTATTGGGTGATAAGCAGCCGTTCTACCAGCGCCCAATCTACCACCGCAATTTTCTTGTCCCGCTCTCCCTTTCACGTGACGACGAGCTCTCCATCTATCTTCGAGTGGACACCACCAGTTCCATGCAGGTGCCCCTGACCCTTTGGGATCAGGATGCTTTCTACGTGGCCGAGCAGGCCCGCAGCCTGTTCGAGGGCATTTACTACGGCATTGTGCTGGTGATGATCCTCTACAACTTGTTTGTGTATATGGCGGTTGGCGAGCGGAGCTTCCTGCATTATGTGGGGTACATTTCGGCCATGCCCCTGTTCCTGGCGAGCCTGCATGGCGTTGCTTTCCAGTATCTCTGGCCGGAGGCTACCTGGTGGAATGACCAGGCGATCACCGTGTTCCTCAATCTGGTCGTGCTGTTTGGCGGCACCTTTAGCCTTCACTTTCTCAATGTGACGTCAGCCAACCACCCGTTTCTCAACAGACTGACGGTGGGGATTGTCGTTATGGCTGGTGTGATGGCAACGGCGGGATTGCTGGTTCCGTATCGACTCTTGATCCTGCCGACCATTCTGCTTGCTTTCCTGGGCTGCACGACCATGCTGGTGCTCAGCATTGTGCGCTGGCTGAAAAAGGACCCCGCAGCGAGGTACTACGCGTTGGCCTGGGTGTTTATGCTTTTCGGAGGGATTGTCCTGGCGCTGAGCAAGTTCACCGTGTTGCCACGCAACCTGCTGACGGAGAACGCAACCCAGGTGGGCTCCGCCATGGGCGTCATTCTGTTATCGATGGCGCTGTCAGACCGGCTCAACAGGGAAAAGAAGCGTGCTTTCGAGGCCCAGCAGCGCCTGTTGCTTGAAGAACGCAAAGCCAGGATGGCTCAGGAAAAGTCCCTTCGTATTCAACAGGAAGCCAATACGTTACTTGAACAGAGAGTACAGGAGCGCACCCGGGACCTCGAGTCGCTCAACGATCAGTTGCGCGAACTCAGTGCCACCGACGCGCTCACCGGGCTCAAGAACCGTGGTCACTTTGACCGTACCTTCAGCTCGGCGGTGGTGAAGGCGTATCGATTTAGTCAGCCATTGTCACTGCTGCTTCTGGATATCGATCATTTCAAGAAGTTCAACGACACACATGGTCATCTGGTCGGCGACGATTGCCTGCAGATGGTGGCCAACTGTATCCGCGACTATGTCACGCGCCCACAGGATTTGGCTGCCCGCTACGGCGGCGAAGAGTTTGTGGTTCTGTTGCCGGATACCCCGAAAGAGGGGGCGCTGAGAGTGGCCGAGAAAATCCGGAGCCGGATTGAGGAAACCGGGTTCCGGGTGTCGGATGAAGTCTTGCACCTGACGGTGAGTATTGGTTTGTGTGCCGTCTGTCCCAGCCAGGCGGATGCCACCAAAGACATCTTCAGTTGGGCCGATGGGGCCCTCTACGAGGCCAAGGGGCGTGGGCGGAATCAGGTCGTCGTCTGCGAGCCCCCCTCCGTTCAGGGAGCGGAACCTGTCATGACCTGATGGGCTGGCTGTCTATCCTGGGCCAGTTCATCGTCTCCTCCAGCAAAAACGCCAGTTCCAGCAGTGTCTGCTCACCCCCGTGCTTACCCATCAGCTGAATAGAAACCGGCAGACCCTGCTCAGTGAGGCTGGCTGGCAGCGAAATGGCGGGTGCGCCGGTGGCGTTGGCCAGTGGCGTAAAGCTGACGTATTGGGTCAGGCGGTCGAACAGGGTATCAAAGTCGACCGTGGGGCTCAGGTAGCCGATTTCGGGCGTGGTGTGACCCAGTACCGGAGTGAGAATGGCATCGTAACTGGCCATGGTGCGAGCGTAGTCCTGATACGACCGGTGCAGGCGCCAGAGTGCCGCCGGTAATTTGTAGAACTGCCTCCGGAAGGCTTTGTCCAGCCCAAGGGTTAGCCCGTCCAGCTGTGACTTGTCAAAACTAGGGTGAATCAACCGCTTGCCATTTGCGCGCACACCAAAGGCCAGCATTCCCCAATAGAGCGCAAAATCATCAGGGAAAGATGAGGCAACGGGAACTCCTACCGGTTCCACCTTGTGGCCAAGCTTTTCGAGTAGTTGTGCTGTATTTTCAACGGCTGCGCGGGTCTGACTGTCGGTGGCGTGACCGTTGATGGAGTCGGTCACCAGGCCAATACGGAGTGAGCGTGTGGCGGGGCGCTCTACCTTTCCTATGGCCGGGAGTTTCGGGTTTCGGAAAAAGCGTTCCGCTCCGTGATAGAAGTTGGCGGTATCCCTGACCGTGCGCGTTACCACACCATCACTGACGATATTGATGGGGAGTGTTTTAGCCGCATCGTTGTCGATCAGCCGTCCCCGGGTAGGTTTCAACCCCACCAGCCCACAACAGGCGGCTGGAATGCGGATGGAGCCACCGCCATCGTTGGCGTGTGCGATGGGGATGACACCTGCGGCAACCAGCGCCGCGGAACCTCCTGATGAAGCACCGGTGGAATATTGAAGGTGCCAGGGGTTGCGGCTTGGGGTGTCATGGGCGGGTTCGGTGGTTGCATTGAAGCCGAACTCAGGCAGGGTGCTTTTGCCAAAACACACCAGGCCCTGGGCCAGCAACTGACGGGCGAAAGGGCTGGTTTCGTCGGCCGGGTGGGAATGGATGGCCGCAGTGCCATGGGAGGTGGGGAATCCCTTCACCTCGGTGTTGTCTTTGATCACCGTGGGAACGCCCGCAAAGATGCCAGGCACCGTTTTTGCAGCCGGAGTTTTATTTGCGATCATGCCGGCACCGTCGTCCGGAATGGGGGTAACCAGGCCATGGATAAAGGGTTCGGCTATTCGCGCCCGGGCCAGGGTAGCCTGGAGGACTTCGCCGGCTGATACGTCGCCGTTGTGAATCAGTTCGGCCAGCCCGGTGGCGTCGTGCCGGCCCAGCAGATCGTCACTGAACGTGTGCATTGATTGCGGGTGGGGTTGCAACGGATGTTGGGCGGTCAAAGCAGATACTCCGTGTTGTTTTCGGGACTGTATCCACTGTATATAAAACCTAAACGTGACGATATGTCATATCAGGAAATTGCATCGCGGCGCACGACAAGTAGAGGGGATGTAAGTAAAGGCCCTCGCCGGGCCTTTCGTTAGTTGCGGGCGTCCTTTATTACGTCGTAGGCGTGGCTGATCTCACGGGTGCGCTCTTCTGCCATTTCCCGCATGCTTTCCGGCAGGCCGCGCCCAGCCAGTTTGTCCGGATGATTCTCGCTCATCAGTTTGCGGTAGGCTTTCTTGATCTCGGCGTCGCTGGCGGAGGGCGACACCCCGAGAACCTTATAGGCATCGTCGATCTGGCTGGCGGACGATGGTTGGCCAGACGCACCTGCCTGGCCGGCGTGAGCGCCCCTCAACATGGCTTCCAACTGGTCTACCTGGGCCTCGGGCAGTCCCAGCCCCCGGGCAATACGCACCAGCATCTCATGTTCGGCCGGGTGGACCACACCATCGGCGGCAACGGCAGACACCTGTACCTGAAGGAACATCTGCAGTAATGCGGGCTGGCGGCCACTCACCCGCAGGAAGTGTTGCAGTTCCGCATCCAGGTCGAAGTCATTGGCCTTGCCACGGTTGAAGGCAGCCTTGGCGCGCTCCCGGTGTTCGCCGGAGAGACGAAACCGATCGAACAGGCGTTCCGCCACCTGGATCTCATCGCGAGTGACAACGCCATCGGCTTTACACAGGGCGCCCATCACCGCAAACACGGATTCCAGGAAGTCCGTCTGCACATTGCGCAGTTTTTGCCACAGACGGCTCTTGATGTATCGGGTCAACAGTACGCCTGCCACAGCGCCAATCAGAAGGCCGGGAAAGCGGCCAAACAGGTAGCCGATCAAACCGCCGATAAACAGGCCGAACATGTCAGTGTCCTTTTCAAGTGTTTAAAACTGCGCAAAGTATACGGGTTTCGGCGAAGAATTCGAAAATAACCCGTCGCGATGGAGGAATGTTCATGTCAGAAAGCGTTCTTCATTCACGGCGTCGATTTGTTCCGGACGCAGGTGTTGCTCTGCGTATCGGCGGTAGATACCTGTCTGGACGAACAACTGGAACACCGCCCGGTCGATGTGTCCGTCATTCACCATTCTCTGCATGATGGTCAGGGATTCGGTCAGTGTCTTGCCCTCCTTGTAGGGGCGGTCCACGGCGGTCAGCGCCTCGAAAATATCCGCCACCGCCATGATCCGCTCGGGAATGCCCATGTCGTCTGCGTTCAGCCGGCAGGGGTAACCTTGTCCATCCATGCGTTCATGGTGGGTGCCTGCCAGGTGGGGCACGTTCGCAAGTCTGTCAGGTAGGGGCAGGGCGTCCAGCATGCAGATGGTCTGTACGATGTGGTCGTTGATCCGGAAGCGTTCCTCGGGGGTCAGGGTTCCTTTTGCCACGGTCAGGTTGTGGAGCTCACCCTGATTAACGGCATGTTCTGGAAGTGTCATGTCGAATCCCCACCGGTTCCGTGGGTCGTCTTTGGTGACGGGCGGTTTGTGCGCACCCCAGGGACGAAGGTGGCCGGGTTTGTCTGCCAGCAGAGGTTCTGTAGCAGGTGGCGTCTGCTCCGGTGTGCCAGTCAAAACCTGCTTTTCGTCGCCGGACAATCCCAGCCTGTCACTGAAATGACGCACCCAGGTGCGTTGGCCGATCTGTCGGATGTGCTCTATGTCGTCCTCCGACATGAATTCGCCACCAGTGTTGGCGTTGGCGACTGCGCGAAAGGCTTCCTGCAGCTCTTCCTGTTCCCGATCCCGGTCGGTTTCCGCCTGCTGAGAACTCTCGCCAGCCAGTTGCCTTTTCAGGCACCGAATCTCCGCATCCCGATGCAGAACTTCAAAGCGGGTGCGAATCTCATGGATGCGGTTGTAGATCGTTTCCAGTTTGACGGCCTTGTCCACCACATGCTCGGGGCTGGTGATCTTTCCACAGTCGTGAAGCCACGCTGCCAGGTGGAACTCGTAGCGCTCGTCGTCGTTCATGGTGAAGTTGGCAAAGGGTTCTGCGGGGCTCTGGATAGCTTCATCGACCATCATCTGGGCGAGTTTTGGTACGCGGTCGCAGTGGCCACCCGTATACGGTGACTTGGCATCAATGGCGTTGGCAACCAGGCGAATGATGCCCTCAAGCAACGCCTGCTGGCTTTCAATCAGTTCACGGGTTTCGATCGCAACGGCGGCGGAGCCGGCGATCTCATCGACGAATACGATCAGGTCGTCGCTAAGGTGGGTGTGCTCACCATGCTCCATTTCGATAACGAGGGCCCCAATCAACTGTTTGCGCCGGTTTCTGAGAATGGCGAATACCGGATGGCCGGAAAGGGCGTTACGGAGCGCCCTTATCACGTCGTTGTCGTCGTCCTTGGCGTTGACGCCGGTGATGGTCTCCGGCGGGTGTATGCCACAGTCCACGGCTAGCGAGAGCTCGCTGTTTTGGCGGCTCATCAGGTAGATGGCGCCCCGGGTCTGTCCGAGAATGTGCACGATCTGTTGGAGGATATCCTGCAAAAGACTATCCAGGTCCTGGCCCCGATTGAGTGCGGTGGCAATACTTTGGAAGCTGCGGATCGTACTGGCCATATCGTCCAGGGCGACGCTGAGTTGACGCGCTTCGCGAATATGGGAATCAACGGAAATGGGCGTATCGAAACGAAAACGGGAGAGTGCCCCCACCCGGCGTGTCAGTAATTCCAGCGGCCTGCCCACACGACGGCCCAGGAACCAGCCGATGATCAGCAATAAAAGTGCAATGGCACTTGCAAGGATAGTCTGACGGGTCAGGGCCGCCCAGACATCGGCCAATAGTTCGTCGGCGGGAATGGCCACGGCAATTTTCAGATTCTCCTGATTCAGGGAATCAAGGGGCTCGGTCATGCCGTACCAGTCGCGGTTTTCGGTGGTAAAGCGGTTTACCAATTCACTCGTGGCTTGCATGCCATCGCGTTCCAGGACGGCGTTGATGGCTCCGTCACTCAGCCCCTGTGGCTTTGCTGTGGTGGATGTTGTCCCGCTGTTGGTGGTATCAGGCCCTGTGTAGGCCAGGGGGGAACCCTCGGCATTGACGATGGCAATGCGGGTGCCGGGCGTCTGCCGCAGTTCGGCTAGCTGCGTGCTCAGGTCGGTGACAGTTACGTCGATGCCAAACACGGTGTTGCTGTCCATGCCCTTCGCAATGGCTTGCCGCCGGGAAAGGGTCAAACCGGTTTCACCCGTGGTAAAGAAAACATAGGGCGCGGTCAGTTCCGTCGTACCGGAGGCATTAGCGAGCTCGTACCAGCCACGATCTCTGGGATCAAAGCGGTAGTCGGATGGTGTGCGGCGCTCAAGAAGGGTGCGGTTGGCATCGTAGAAGTGCCACATGGGTTGCGGCCTTCCATCCTCGGCCCTGGTGATGGACTGGAGCAGGTATTGCGCATTGGTGGGTGCGTCAGGAAACTGCATGGCACCGGAGCTGCGTATCTTGCGTAGCAGGAAAAAATCGCCGTTGTCATAGCCAGCGTAAACGGCACTGACGATGTCGCTGCTATCTAGAATGTCGGCGATAACCGGCAGCCTGACCAGGCGTTGTTGCAATGTATCGGCGACGGCCAAAGGGTCATGGCTGAGGACCGCGAGGGCGGTTGACGGCGGGCCAGTGATGGTGCGGATACGGTCATCCACACTGACGGCAAGCTGGCGGGCCGTGGCACTGGCGGCGGTTATCTTGGCACTTTCCATGCCGCGAAAGCTTTGCCCGACCAGTACAATGGTGAGTGCCAGCATGCCGAGGGTGATTGTAGAGGCAATCAGAAAGGCAAGCGATACCTGTGCTGTCTGGCGGTTCCGACGCATGGTTCATCCTTAAACGGTGGTCTGGCGTAGCGAAGAGCATGGGACTGCACTGCCCTAAGGGTAGACGTTAAACTCCCGGTTTTCCTGATCATACGGTGAATGCGTAATGACCATGGATTTGTTCGAGTCATCTTCATCAGAGCCTTGGGTTGAGCCGCTCTGCGACGGGGCAGTTGTCCTTCGCCGTTTTGCCCGGGCCGAGGCCAGCGGATTGCTGGAAGCGATTTCAGGCGTGGCGGAACAGGCTCAGTTTCGGCAAATGCAGACACCCGGTGGCCACACCATGTCGGTGGCGATGACTTGTTGCGGAGACTGGGGCTGGGTGACGGATGCGCAGGGCTACCGGTATCAGCGAACCGATCCGCTTTCGGGGGAACCCTGGCCGTTGATGCCGGCCGTGTTTCGGTCCCTGGCGGTGAAGGCAGCAAGCGCGGGGGGCTACTCGGGGTTCGAACCGGACGCCTGCCTGGTGAACCGCTATGCACCTGGCGCCAAAATGGGGCTCCACCAGGACAAAGACGAGGACGACTTCGGTCAGCCGATCGTTTCTGTGTCCCTGGGCACGCCGGCGATGTTTCAGTTCGGAGGCGCCCGGCGCAGTGACCGGCCACAGCGAGTGCCCCTTGAGCATGGTGATGTTGTGGTCTGGGGCGGCCCGGCGAGGCTCCGCTACCATGGTGTGCTAACGCTCAAGCAGGCACAGCATTCGCTGACGGGCGCCTGCCGTTACAACCTGACGTTTCGCCGTGCGCGGTAATGGTGGGTGATGGCACCCTCAAGCGTGGTGGTTAAACGCTGTAGCAACTCCCCGCTGTGTCGCCAGAAGTGCCAGTAGAGTGGCACTTTCAGCTCATGACCCGGTGCAAGGTTGACCAGGCCCCCATTGTCCAGCCAATGACTGGCCTGGATTTGCGGAATCATGCCGTAGCCCATGCCGGCCCTGGCAAGCTGGACGAAACCTTCGGAGGAGGGGCACAAATGGTAGGGGAAACGGCCGTGGTAGCCACAGCCGGCCATGAATCGGTGCTGTAGCTGGTCGTTGGGGCCAAATACAATAGCCGGAGAGGTGGCGAAAGCTTCTGGTGTGATGCCATCCGGAAAAAACTGGCGAACATACTGTGGGGTCGCCAGCGGCATGTAGGTCATTTCCCCCAGTGCCACGCAACGCCCGCCAGCAATGGGCTGGCTGCTGCTGCACAGACAGGCGGCTACATCGCCATCGCGCATTCGCTTCAGGCCTACGTCCTGGTCCTCAATCACCAGATCGAGCAATAAACCCTCCCGGCTGCAGAACTCCCCAACCACAGCGGCCCACCAGGTGGCCAGGCTGTCGGCGTTGATAGCGATACGCAGGCGGGTGGTGTCCTCGGCAAGGGCGGGGATGGTTTTGCGCAGGTCCCTTTCCAGAAGCTGTACCTGCTGGAAGTGGTTCAGCAGCTTGTTTCCGGCCGGCGTTGCCTGCAGTTCCGGGTGCCGGACCAGAACCGGCTGGCCCAGGCGTACTTCAAGTGACTTGATGCGTTGTGATACGGCGGATTGCGTAAGCCCGAGGTTCTCCCCGGCACGCTCAAACCCACCGTTCTCGATCACCGCGGCAAGTGCCTGCAGAAGCTTGTAATCCAACATAAGAAATATTCATGGGATATAAGGTTTATGATTTTTAAGTATAGCCCTTACCCCTTAAGCTTCCAGCAAATTCGGAGGGAAATATGCTGACAAGTTATCTGACAGGGCTGCTGGTGTGCGGCGGCATCATCATTGCGATTGGCGCTCAAAACGCCTACATCCTGGGGCAGGCGATTCGCCGGGAACATCACTGGTATTGCGCCGGCATTTGCATGACGGCGGATATCTTGCTGTTCACGGCAGGCATGTTCGGCGTTAACGCCGCGTTGATGGCCGTGCCTGAAGCGCTGGACGTGATGCGCTGGTTGGGTGTGGCGTTCCTCAGCTGGCTGGCGTTGCTGGCCTTCGCTCGTGCTGCGAAAGGACGTGATGCCCTGGATGCCAGGAAAGCGGATGTTTCGAGCCTGCGGACCGTGGTGTTGACCACCCTGGCGGTAACGCTGCTGAATCCCCAGGTGTATCTGGATACCTTGTTGCTGATCCCTGCCATCGGCGCGCAACAGGCCAGCCCGCTGGTGTTTGTGGCCGGCGCCAGCAGTGCGTCTGTCATGTGGTTCTGCCTGCTGGCGTTCGGCGGGGCGGCGCTTTCCCCCTGGTTGTCGAGCCCTATGTCCTGGCGGTTCATTGATGGCGCCATTGGTTCCATGATGGCGATCATTGCCTTTCACCTCGCCAGCAACGGCCTGTCCGGACCGGTGGCGTAAACAGGGCCCGGTCTCCGGGCCCGCCGGTTACTTTTCCAGCACCGTTCTGGTATGCTTCGCCGCCTTTAATTCGCAGCTTATGAACGTACCTTAATGAACGTCCCCACGACAGTTACGACGATCACTCCGCCCTAGCGTCCTGTGCTCCCAGGTTTACGTCCTGATTGAACTCCGGTAGTCACATCATGAGGACTACAACCGGTTTTTACGTCCCGAATTTGTCCTCTCTGACTGGATACCAACGATATGGTGAACAAGCTTAAGGCCGACTGGCTTTCCAATATACGCGGCGATTTGCTTGCCGGCATTGTGGTGGCGCTGGCGTTGATTCCCGAAGCCATCGCTTTTTCCATTATCGCCGGTGTGGACCCGAAAGTGGGTCTGTATGCCTCGTTCTGTATTGCTGTGGTGATTGCCTTCGTCGGTGGCCGCCCCGGTATGATCTCCGCCGCGACAGGCGCTATGGCGCTGTTGATGGTGACTCTTGTAAAGGAGCACGGCCTGGAGTATCTGCTTGCAGCTACGCTGCTGACCGGGTTGCTGCAGATCGGCGCTGGCTATCTGAAACTCGGCGGCCTGATGCGCTTTGTGTCCCGTTCCGTGGTGACCGGGTTTGTGAACGCGCTGGCTATCCTGATCTTTATGGCGCAGTTGCCAGAACTGACTAATGTCACCTGGCACGTTTATGCGATGACCGCTGCCGGACTGGGTATCATTTACCTGTTTCCACTGGTGCCGGTCGTCGGCCGCATACTGCCATCGCCGTTGATCTGTATTGTCTCGCTGACCATCGTCGCGATGGTCTACAACATCGATATCCGCACGGTCGGTGATATGGGGCAACTGCCGGATACGCTTCCGATTTTCCTGTGGCCAGACGTGCCGCTGAACCTTGAAACCCTGATGATCATCCTGCCTTACTCCGTCGGTCTGGCCATTGTTGGCCTTCTGGAATCCATGATGACCGCCACCATTGTGGACGACCTCACGGACACAACCAGTGACCGTAACCGGGAGTGCAAAGGGCAGGGCGTTGCCAATATTGGCTCTGGCCTGCTGGGTGGCATGGCTGGTTGCGCGATGATTGGCCAGTCCATTATCAACATCAAATCCGGCGGCCGAACCCGGCTTTCCACGCTGACAGCGGGTGTATTCCTGCTGGTTCTCGTGCTGGTGCTGGACCAGTGGCTGGTACAGATTCCAATGGCGGCCCTCGTAGCCGTGATGATCATGGTGTCCATCGGTACCTTCAGTTGGGCGTCGATCAAGAACCTGAAAGAGCATCCCCTGTCCACCAACATTGTGATGGTGGTGACCGTTATTGTCGTCGTCGCCACGCACAACCTGGCCTTCGGCGTGCTGGCAGGCGTGCTTCTGGCGGCCCTGTTCTTCGCCAACAAGGTGGGCCATTACATGCTGGTGACGTCCGACTTTGACGAAGCGACTGACACCCGCACCTACAACGTTGTCGGACAGGTGTTCTTCAGTTCCTCGGAAAAATTCACGGAATCCTTTGATTTCAAGGAAGCAGTGGATAATGTGGTGATTGACCTGACCCGGGCGCACTTCTGGGACATTACGGCAGTGGGCGCTCTGGACAAGGCCGTTATCAAGTTCCGTCGCGAAGGTGCGGAGGTGGAGATCATCGGCCTGAATGAAGCCAGTGCCACCATTGTTGACCGCTTTGGAGTGCACGATAAACCCGACGCCGTTGACCAGTTGATGGCGCACTGATATGACACAAGCCAAGGAATTCAACGACGTAACCGGTCAGAATAACAACCACAAGGATCACCAAGGCGAGGTTGAAATGCTACGAGTAGTTGCCTGTATCGACGGCTCCCGGGCTGCACCGGCGGTGTGTGATTACGCTGCCTGGGCCAGCAAGCACATGGAAACCCCGATGACTCTGCTGCACGTCCTCGATGAGGAACGCTATCCAACAGAGCCGGACCTGGCTGGCAGCATCGGCTTGGGAAGCCGTGAACAGCTGATGGATGAGCTTGCCGAGCTTGACCGCAAGCGTTCCAAGCTGGCCCTGGAACACGGCCATCACATGCTCGATGAGGCTGAACACCGGGTGAAGGAACAGGGCATTGACGACGTGATCAAGCGCCAGCGCCATGGGGATCTGACGGAATCCCTGCTGGCCCTGGAAAACCAGACCCGTCTGCTGGTCATGGGGCTGCACGGTGAGAGCAGTTCAGACCGTGACGTACATGTGGGCAGCCAACTGGAAACGGTGATTCGTAGTGTCCACCGCCCGATTCTTCTGGTTCCGGACGAGTACGAGCAGCCAAAGAGCGCCATGCTGGCTTTTGACGGCAGCGCCACGGCGTTCAAGGGCGTGGAACTTCTGGCGGGTAGCCCGGTACTGAAAAGCATGCCGATTCATCTGGTGATGATTGGAGCGGACACCAATGACCGCTGGGAACAGCTCAAGAAAGCAGAGAAGATGCTGGGTGACCTTGGCTCCGACATCACCATCGCGATCCGTGGCGGGGATGTAGAGCCAACCCTTCACGCCTACCAGGAAGAACACGACATCGACATCCTGGTAATGGGTGCCTATGGTCATTCACGAATTCGGCAGTTCCTGGTGGGAAGCACCACAACCACCATGCTGAAAACCGCGAAAAAGCCGCTGGTGATCCTGCGCTAATGCTGAACCAGCGGCGCTCTGTTGCCGGGCTGATGTCGGCACGCTACTCTCTGTCAGGGCTGCTAGTGCTGCTAGTGCTGCTAGTGTTGCTGACAGGCTGTGCCGGCAGTTTACCGCCGGCCACTCATTCCGGAGCCGAAACCGCCGTGCTGACTGACGACAGTTTCCTTTCCAGCCAGTCCCGGCAACGGCTGGCTGATGCGAACGGTCAATCCGGTTATTACCTGCTGGATTCTGGTCAGGACGCCTTCCTGTACCGAGCCGCTATGATTGAGGCGGCTGAACACCGTATTGATGCCCAGTACTACATCTGGAATCGTGATGACTCCGGACTGCACCTGGCCGGCCGGCTGTTACTCGCAGCGGACCGTGGTGTTCAGGTCCGGCTGCTGCTGGATGACTTTAACGCCGAGGGGATCGGCGAATTGTTTGCTTCCCTGGATACCCACCCGAATATTCATATTCGCATCTTCAACCCAGCCAGAAACCGCAGTGGCTGGGGCCGATGGGTATCGTTCCTGATGGATTTCCAGCGAATAAACCGCCGAATGCACAACAAGACATTTGTGGTGGACGGGACTGCGGGCATTGTCGGTGGTCGCAACATTGGTGATGAATATTTCGGCTTCGATGAGAGCCGCTATTTCAGGGATCGCGATGTCCTTGCCCTGGGGCCGGTGGTTGAGGGTATGGCGGATAATTTCCAGGCGTACTGGAGCAGCCCCTGGGCTTACCCCGCATCCGATCTATACACATCCATGCCTACTGGCGCGGAGTTGGCCGAGACGCTGGAGGGGCTTCGGCAGCAGGCCATCGCACAACCCCGACTTCCCATCTCTGCCCCCACCGGGGCGGAACAGGGCAGGTCTGAACTGACCAGCGTGTTCAGCCGAATGACGATTGCTCAGGGGGAACTGGTGTTTGACCCTCCCCCTGAACATATGGACGCGCCATCCGAGACACCCAAACGCAGCGCACTGGCGTTGCAACGCCTGGCGCAGACAGCCACCCGGGAAATCCTGATCGAGTCCGCCTACCTCATTCTTGCCAGGGAACAGTTGCAGGCCCTGGGGGCCAGCGAGCGCCCGCAACTGGAGGTTGCCGCGCTGACCAACTCACTGGCTTCCAATGATCTGGTCACCAACCATGCCGGTTATGCCCGCTGGCGTCCCTACATGCTGGAGCAGGGCATAGACATCTACGAACTCAAGCCCGATGCCGAGGCCTGCCGGCAATGGCTGAGTGACGACGCCTTCTGCGCCACGGGCGAGGTCAGCCTGCACTCCAAATCAGTGGTTTTTGATCGCAGCACCCTGGTGGTGGGGTCCTTCAACGTTAACCTCCGCTCCATCTACCTCAACGGTGAAACCGTATTGATTATCCACAGTGCCGACCTGGCAGAGCGTGTGGCGGAGGATGTACGGCTGACCATGGCGCCCGGCAATAGCTGGGAGGTGGCTCTGGACGAGGACGGAGATCTCCAGTGGCGCAGCGGTGAGGCGGTATATGGCAGTGAGCCGACCGTCCATTGGTGGCGCCGGGCGAAGTCCGGGTTCTTGTCGTGGTTGCCTATCGAGAAGTACCTTTAGTCTGGGCTTTGCCCGGGGTGTCAGGCAGCGCTCCCTGCTGCCACGCCCGACGCCCAGGCCCATTGAAAATTATGCCCACCAAGATGGCCCGTCACATCCACCACTTCGCCAATAAAATACAGGTCTGGTCTGTCCATTACCGCCATGGTTTTTGATGACAGCTGGCGGGTATCCACGCCACCCAGGGTTACTTCGGCCGTTCGATAGCCTTCGGTGCCGGCAGGTTTGATGGTCCATTGATCCAGGGCGCGGGCCACCTGTTCTATGTCGCTGTTCTTATAGCCCTGCAGTGGGCCGGCCCAGCCGTGAACGTCGTTCAGGGCCTGGGCGAAGCGTTTGGGCAGGTGTTGCGCAAGGTACTGGGCCACCGTGGATTGCGGTTTTGATTTCCGTAGGTCGTGCAGGTCCTGTTCTACGTTGGTGGCGGGCAGCATGTTGACGCTCAGGCTGTCGCCGGGGTGCCAGAAGCTGGAAATCTGCAGCATCGAAGGGCCACTGAGCCCGCGGTGGGTGACCAGCATCGGTTCGCGGAAATGTTCGTTGTTGCAATGCACATCCACAGGGCAACTGACGCCGGATAGGGGCGCCAACTGTTCCTTCAGCTCCGGGTGCAGGGTGAAGGGCACCAACCCTGCCCGGGTGGGCAGTACGGCAAGCCCGAACTGTTTCGCAATATCGTAGCCAAAGCCGGTTGCGCCCATGGTGGGGATGGACAGCCCACCGCAGGCGATGACCAGGGATTCGCAGGTCAGGGTACCGCTGCTGGTTTGTAGCTGATAGCCGTGATCGACACCGCTGATTGTTTTAACGCTTGTCTTGAGCCGCACTTCCGCGCCAGCCCATTCGCATTCGGTGAGCAGCATATTGAGTATTTCCTTGCTGCTGTCCTTGCAGAATAGCTGCCCGGCGGCCTTCTCCTCGTGCTCGATGCCGTGGCGTTCCACCAGATCCAGGAAATGCTGGGGGGTGTAGCGTTTCAGGGCGGAGATGCAGTAGTGGGGATTGTCCGAGAGGAAGTTCGCCGGCGTGCTGTTGAGGTTGGTGAAGTTGCAACGGCCACCGCCGGACATAAGGATCTTCTTGCCGGGTTTGTTGGCGTGGTCGATCACCAGCACGCTACGGCCGCGGTAGCCTGCAGTTAGAGCGCACATCAGGCCTGCGGCGCCGGCGCCTATGATGATGACGTCGTAGCTCGCCGTGTTCATCTGATGTTGTCCCGCTGCAGGCCTACGGAGTTCCGGCACGGGTTGAGGGCGGTCAGGGATACGCGGTGAATGCGTCCCTGTACGCTCGACAAAAACATCCCTGTTTTTGACGATCCCTGACAGCTCTCAACCCGCGCCTTGCCAAACATCTGTGCTTGTACCGCCCCGCATGTATTAGTTGGGCGCAGTATACATTTTTGCGGAGACGTTAGGGCAGTTGCACGGAACCTTCCATATAAAACGCCGCCTGGCCCGCAATGGCGACGCGGTCGCCCTTCAGTTCACATCGCAGAACGCCGCCCCTTGCAGACACCTGGTGTGCCAACAGATGATTCTTGCCGAGTTTTTCGGCCCAATAGGGCACCAGAATACTGTGGATTGAGCCGGTGACCGGGTCTTCATCAATGCCGCCGCCGGGGGCGAAGTAACGGCTGACGAAGTCGCAGTCATTGCCAGGCGCAGTGATGATGACGCCCAGATTACCAAGTTCCTTGAGCTTGCGGATGTCCGGCTGCGCAGTTTTTACTGCCGCTTCGTCTCCGAGGACGATGAGGTAATTGGTGTCTTTGGGGACAAAGAACGAAGTGTTCGGGCAGCCTTCCAGGGCTTCCAGAATCAGGCTGGGTGTCGGGCGTTCCTCAAAGCCCAGATTGGGGAAATCCAGCTCCAGCCAGCCGTCGTCGGTCTGTTTCACTCCCAGGGGCCCGCTTTTGGACTGGAATCGGATTTGCCCCTTTTTCCAGTCGAGCTTGTTGAATAGGACCCAGGCGCTGGCGAGGGTGGCGTGACCGCATAGCGGCACTTCAATGCCTGGGGTGAACCAGCGTATGTGGAAGTCTTCGTCCGCTTCCTTGGGTAAGGGCACCAGAAAGGCTGTTTCCGAGAGGTTATTTTCCAGTGCCAGTTTCTGCATGGCGTCGTCCGGCAGCCACTCTTCAAGCGGCATGACGGCCGCGGGATTGCCGCTAAAAACCTGACTGGCGAAGGCGTCGACCTGATATATCGGTAGTGTTTTCATTCCCTTTCCTTTCGCGAGATTCGATGGATGATAGCCAGAGTCACCATTCTCCGTTTATGCAGACAACCATAACAGATTCAGATATTGTGATTTTGGACCGGTACAGGCCTTTCTATGTGACATCTGTACTGGTGAGAATCTGTTCGATCTGTACTGCAGCCATTCTGGATTGATCTGGCAGGATGAAGCGATGGGCATTCTCTATAATCAGGTAGCAGACCAGTTACACGCATTGATTCGTGATGGGGTTTATCGCGAAGGTGAGCGGTTGCCTGGTGTTCGGGCGCTCAGTCGCCAGTTTGGCGTGAGCGTGTCAACGGTGCTTCAAGCACACCAGACGCTGGAGGCCCGAGGCTACCTCGAAGCGCGAGAGCGCAGCGGCTATTTTGTGCATCTGCCCAGGCGGGATACACCAGAACCGGTGATGCAGAAGCACAAAGCCAAGCCGGTGCCGGTGAGTGCCCGTGACATGGCGCTTGATCTTTGTGCTGACGAAGAGAAGCGCATGGTGCCTCTGGCCGCTGCTGTGCCACATCCCGATTTTTTGCCCGTGCGGCAGATCCAGCATGCCACCCTCTGGGCTGCGCGGCGTGGGCTGGAAACATTAGACTATGCCTTTCCCGGCAAGATCGAGTATCGCCGTCAGGTGGCCCAGCGAATGGCCGCGTTGGGGATTATTACCACGCCCGACGACATTCTTGCCACCAACGGCGCCCAGGAAGCCATTATTCTTGCCCTGCAGGCGGTCACTTCGCCTGGGGATATCGTGGTTGTCGAGTCACCATCGTTCCCGGGCATCCTCCAGGCGCTGGACGTGGTTGGGCTCCGGGTCATTGAAGTGCCGACGCATCCTTCGGAAGGGCTGAGCCTGGAGGGATTGGAGCTGGCGCTGGAACAGTGGCCGGTGAAGGCATGCGTGGTGGTCCCCAATCACAGCAATCCCATGGGCGCGACGATGTCTGATCTTCGCAAGCAGCAGATGGTAAGGATGCTGGAAGCGGTGGGCGTTCCTTTGATTGAGGACGACATCTACGGCGATCTCTATTACGGCATGAATCGACCCAGACCGGCAAAGGTCTTTGATCGCACCGGCAATGTTATCTATTGCAACTCCTTCTCCAAGACCATTTCTCCGGGTTTACGGCTGGGATGGATGATGCCGGGAAAATACCTCGCCGAAGCACGGCAGCAGAAGTATTTCAGTAATCTGGGTACGGCGAGTGTGCCCCAGATTGCCGTAGCGCATTTCCTGGAGCAGGGCGGTTACGACCGATACCTGCGTTCAGCCCGGCAGCGTTACCGCGAGGCAACGGACCGTATGCGTGCGGCAGTAGGACGCTCCTTCCCGGAAGGTACGGCTGTCAGCCGTCCCCAGGGCGGTTTCGTGCTGTGGGTTCAGCTTCCGGGCACAGTGTCCGGTACAGAGGTGTTTCGCCGGGCGCGGGAGGAGAATATCAACGTGGCTCCGGGCCTGATGTTCTCCACCACCGACAAGTACGAAAACTGCCTGCGATTGAATGGTGCCAATCCCTGGAGTGAGCGGGTTGAGCAGGCCATTGCGCGCCTCGGTGCCATCGTAACGGCTGTGGCGGCTGAGTCCCGGGCCTGACTCGGGCCTATTTTTTCCGCAGGCTCATCGGATCCAGCAGGCCGATGGCAACCGCAATGCCCGTAACATCCGGCACGCGCTCCACACCTAGCCGTTTCATTACGCGCGCCCTGTACAAGTCAATTGTCTTCACGCCGATGCCCAGTTGCTCCGCTATTTCCCTGCTGGTGTATCCTTGTGCCAATGGCATGAATACATCCCGTTCCCGCCGTGTGAGAGAAGCGACAAGCGTGTCAGTGTGCTGGTCTCCACGTTGTTGACTATTGGTTTTCTGATGTTCCTGAAGGGCCTGCTGGACGCTATCCAGAAGAAGTTGTTCGTTGAATGGCTTCTCGATGAAATCAAAAGCCCCGGATTTGAAGGCGCGGACCACGATGGGCACATCCGCGTGTCCAGAGAGAAAGATGATGGGAAGTTGCGAGCCCCGTTTTTGAAGCTCTTCCTGAACGTTCAGGCCGCCGAGGCCAGGCATCCGTATGTCGAGGACCACGCAGCCGGTATGCTCCGGATTAACGGCGTTCAGAAATTGCCGGCCATCTGCATAAGGCTGCACGTGTAGGCCAACGGACTCCAGCAGCCACTGGGTGGACTCCAGCATGCCGGCATCATCGTCTACAACATAAACGGTATGGGCTGAATCACTCATCCTGGTCTGTCTCCCTAGGGTTGCCGGATTCATTCTTTTTGCAGTGGGGAGGAGGGAAGCGGCATATCAGTGTCAGGCCGCCACCGTCGGCTGGTTGTGCGTCCAGAAAGCCGCCATATCCCTCAATAATGGAGCGGCTCATGGAAAGTCCAAGGCCAAGTCCTTGAGGTTTGCTGGTATAGAAGGGCGTGAACATGTGTCGCAGGCCTTCCTCGTCAAGGCCCGTTCCGTGGTCAGTCACCTTGATCAGGGTCTCCTGCGCCGGTGTTATGCAGGTTTCAATCTTAATGTGAGATGGGGCGTTGTTATCCTGCCGGGCTTCGGTATTGGCGTCGATACCGTTGCGAATCAGGTTGATCAACACCTGCTCGAGTAAGACCGGGTCGGCAGTGAGTACGGGGTTGAGCGGCGTTAGGTTCTCCTGGATGACAACATTATGTTTGTCTGCATCCCATTGGCATAGTCGCTTGACGTTGGTTACCGCGTCATTGATGTTAACCGGCGCTGTGCGTTGCTGCCCCTTACGTAGAAAGGCCCGCAGTCGCTTGATGACTTCCGAGGCGCGGTTGGCGTGATGAGTGATTCGCTGCAGACCATCGTCCACCCGCTCGAGGTTCTCCGGGTACTCCAGGGCCAGTTTCAGATAACGCTGGCTTGCACTGGCAAAGTTAACGATCGACGCCAGTGGCTGGTTCATCTCGTGGGCGATACTGGATGCCAGTTCGCCCAGTGTCGCCAAGCGGGCAGTGTGGGCGAGTTCTTCGGCCAGTCGGCGGTTGTTTTCTTCCGACTTTACCCTTGCGGTAATGTCTCGTGAGACGCTGACGGCCTCGATCACTGCTCCGGTGTAGGTTTCCCTGATCGCCCGGCTGGCGATTTCAAACCATCGCTTGCTGCCGTCCCGGTGGGTGATCTCTATGGTCATGGTGGCGTAGCCTTCGTCCCGAAGCCGGTTACGGGCTTCCTCCATTTCGGCGCTGAAGGCATTGCTTCGGAATACCTCTTCAAGAGGTTTGCCCCTAAGTTCCTCAGGCCAGTACCCCAGCAGCCTCCAGGATGCCGGCGTGGCATCAATGAACCTGCCATCCGGTGCATGCCGGGAAATAAGGTCTGTAGTGTTTTCGGTAATCAATCGGTAAAGCCGGCTGGATCGGGTTGCCTCGTCCAGTTTCCGAATGTTGTCTGTGACATCCCGTCCCCGTGCCAGAATCTGGCGAGAGTCCTGGTCGGGAATGAACGTCCACGACAGGGTGGCCGAATGCAGACGACTCTCCACGCCTTCAATAGCGCGCCCCTGGGTAAGGCAGGCATTGATCAGAGCTGAGAAATTGACTGGTAGCAGTCTGATCGGGTTGTCGGTTCCGGTCTCCGCACACAGATCTTTCGCTGCCTGATTCAAGCCTAGCAGCTGGCCGTCGGAATCGAGTATAAGCCCTGCTTCAGGGTCGGAACTTGGCAGCTGGAAGGTTGTGATAGTGCTTCCTTGGTTATTTTTCATTTTAATATAGTAAATACACTATAATACATTGGTGTAATTTCTAGTAGTGTTGCTATAAAATAGTATCTCTATACCAGATATTGTAGCCCTTTTGGTAGACTTCTTTAATGCACCATAAGAATAATGACGCTTACAGGACCATACAATGACATCAATTTTTGATCAGGGCCTCGAGCCAGTCAGCGCCAATCACTCTGTCCTTTCCCCCATCGACTTTATTGAGCGTACCGCCAGTGTCTACCCGGACTATCCGGCAGTCATACACGGAGCCATTCGCTATACCTGGGGACAGACCTATGAACGGTGTCGCCGACTGGCCTCTGCGCTTTCCAGCAGGGGCATCGGTCGTGGCGACACGGTGGCGGCGATACTGCCCAATATTCCGGCGATGGTGGAATGTCACTTTGGCGTTCCGATGATTGGGGCTGTGCTCAACACTCTTAACGTGCGACTGGATGCTGAGGCCATTGCTTTTATGCTTGAGCACGCTGAAGCCAAAGTGGTGGTGGCCGATCGGGAGTTCGGTAGTGTGGTTCGCGATGCAATCAGTCGTCTGGACTCAAAGCCATTGGTCATTGACATTGACGATCCCGAATACGGTGAGGGTATCCAGGTGAGCGATCTGGATTACGAAGCGTTCCTTCAGGAAGGCGACCCGGAGTTCCAGTGGAACCTGCCTGAAAACGAATGGGATGCAATTTCACTGAACTATACATCAGGTACCACCGGGAACCCGAAAGGTGTGGTTTACCACCATCGTGGCGCTTATCTGAACAGTCTTGGCAATCAGGCCGTGTGGTCAATGGGCCAGCACCCCGTCTACCTGTGGACGCTTCCCATGTTCCACTGCAACGGCTGGTGTTTCCCCTGGACCGTCACGGCGATGGCAGGCACCCATGTGTGTCTACGGCGGGTGGACCCGGAGAAAATCCTCCAGCTGATTCGCGATCATCAGGTGACTCACATGTGCGGTGCGCCAATTGTGCTCAACGCTCTGTTGAATGTGCCAGAGTCTGCAAAAGCCGGAATTGATCACGAGGTGAAGGCGATGACAGCCGGTGCAGCCCCTCCTGCACAGGTTATCGGTGCCATTGAGGAAATGGGGATTGCGATTACCCATGTATATGGTCTCACCGAGGTATACGGCCCAGTGACAGTGTGTGCGTGGAAATCCGAGTGGGATGAGAAAACGCTGGATGAACGGGCCACGATCAAAGCACGTCAGGGCGTTCGTTATCAGACGCTGGCAGGCACGATGGTGGGCGAGCCAAGCACCATGGAGCCAGTACCTAAAGACGGTAAAACCATTGGCGAGATATTCCTGCGCGGTAACACCGTAATGAAGGGCTATCTGAAAAACCCCAAGGCCACTGAGGAAGCCTTTCGCGGCGGTTGGTTCCACACCGGCGATCTGGCTGTGTGGCACGAGGACGGTTATATGGAGATCAAGGATCGTCTGAAGGACATCATCATTTCGGGGGGCGAAAATATTTCTACCATTGAGGTGGAAGACGCTCTGTATCGCCATCCGTCGGTATTGGAGGCAGCGGTGGTTGCGCGTCCAGACGCCAAATGGGGCGAGACCCCTTGTGCGTTTATCACCTTGAAGCCGGAAGCCAGCGAAGTGAGCGAGGAGGATCTGATCGACTTCTGCCGTGAACGATTGGCTCGCTTCAAGGTGCCCAAGACGATCGTATTTAGTGACCTGCCAAAAACCTCAACCGGCAAGATCCAGAAATTCGTGCTGCGAGACCAGGCAAAAGAACTGGATTGATCTGGTGGTGTTATAGCCCGGCGACCGGGTTTGGAAACCGTTAACACAAAAACAACATGAGGTGCGGATGATTCCGCACCAGGAGACTTTTTATGCAAGTTTACCACCGTAAAAATGGGGAAGAGCAGCCATATTGGCCGGCTGGTCCATTCAAGATTCGACTGCCGTTTGTTCACTACCGTTGGGAGTTTGCCGAAATGGTGCAGGCGCTGATCATGTTCGTGGTCAGCCTTGCGATGATTCCGCTTCTGGAGAAGTACCTCGGTGTGCCCTACGACGTTGCGCTTGCCTACGTGGTGATTTGCGGCATCGGTTTCATGTTGCCAGCGTTACTCGGTGTTCCACTGATACCGGGCTGGATCACGCCGGGCATCCCTGTGGTGCTTCTCTTCCTGGGTGACTACGAGCCGGGTCCGGAGGCAATTAAAGCGTTGTTTGCGCTACAGTTCCTGGTGTTCATTATTTTCCTGGTGCTGGGGGTTACCCGCTTGGGGAGCAAGCTGGTGGAGCTGATTCCCCGTTCCATGAAGGGCGGCATTATTATTGGTGCCGGTATTGCCGCATTGATGGGCGAAATCGAAGCAGGTGGACGACTGGCTGAAACCCCCATTTCCCTGATTGTGGGCGGTCTGGTCTGTCTGTATCTGATGTTTTCGGTATCTTTCAAAGGGTTCGTCGACACCAGCAACATTGCCCGCAAGATTGCGAACTACGGAATGGTCCCGGGAATGGTCGTCGCCATCCTGGTGGGTTTTGCCACTGGTGAGTATGCCGTTCCAGACGTGGAGTGGGGCATTACCAAGCCGGCGTTTGACGAGCTGTGGAACTATCTGCCGTTTGCTGTCGGGTTTCCCGATGCCGAAGTGTTCATGTACGCCATTCCGACAGCGGTGATCGCCTATGTCATTGCCTTTGGTGACATCGTAGTTGGGCAGTCGTTGATGAACCGGGTGGATCACCTGCGAAAGGATGAGGAGATTGATAACAGCATTGATCGTGTACATCTCGTGACGGCTATCCGCAACGGTGGGCACGCTTTCTTTGCGCCATACCCCGGTCTTGCCGGCCCTATCTGGACGGCGGTTACCGCTACCATGGCTGAGCGTTATAAATATGGCCGTAACGCCATGGATTCCATCTACAGCGGTGGTGGTACGTTCTGGGTTACTGGTTTCATTGCCTTGTTTGTGTTGCCGTTGGTGAGCTTCTTCCAGCCAGTATTGCCGATTGCCTTGTCGTTGACTCTGCTTCTGACTGGCTACATCTGCCTAATGGTGGGGCTTGAGCAATTGGAGAACAACACTGAACGTGGTATCGCCGGTACCATGGGGGTGGTTCTGGCAGTCTATGGAGCGGGTTGGGGACTGGCCACCGGTGCCGTGCTGTATTTTCTTATCGAGCGCACCAAGCTGCTTGGATTTACCGCCGACCCGGAAGCGCCGGGTGTTAAGGCAACTGAAGAACATTAAGCCAGCAGCGTCTGATCTGCTTGAACGCACTTTACCCTTATGTGTCCTTGGAGGCATCGGCTTGGCCATGCCTCCTTTTTTGTTTGACAAGTTGTCATATAGTGACAACTTGTCGCTTTTTTGTAGTTGTCGCCTTCCTTCCGTGTTGAATTCGGGTTTAAACTGAAGTTTCTGATCAATTTTCGTACGCGACGTTGCCGCTGTACGGTGAATGCCGCTTCATAATCACAATAACCCGGAGGCAGTCATGACCATCAGCTCCACGCCCGAAGGCGTTTCGGTTGCACCCCGACACATGCACTTCGATATTGCCGACGACCTCAAAACCCTGTGGCACGGCAATGACACCTTCCGCACGGCGTTCTTCAATGCGCTTTCGCTCCAGTTCCCCGATGGCGAGCAGCAGTTTATCAATGCGGTTCGGCTCTACCGGGACAAGGTGGACGATCCCAAGCTTAAGGAAGAGATTCGCGGGTTTATTGGCCAGGAGGCGCTGCATAGCCGGGAGCACAAGCACTACAACGAAGCGTTGAAGGCTCGTGGGTACAACATCGATGCCATTGATGAGCGATTCCGCAGGCATATGGCGTGGGTAGGCAACCTGCCGCCCAGTCGCCAACTGGCCGGAACCTGCGGCGCCGAGCATTATACCGCGGTGCTGGCGAATGCCATTCTCCGTCACCCGGAATGGATGGAAGGGGCCACACCGGACATGGAAAAGCTGTGGCGCTGGCACGCCATCGAGGAAACTGAGCACAAATCGGTGGCTTTCGACGTCTATCGACACTGCGTTGGCAATGAGCGTCTTCGCCGGATTGTATTCCTGTTTGTGACCTGGAATTTCTTCAAGTACACCTTCCTGAACACCTGCAGTCTGTTGAAAACCGACGGCAAGTTGTGGAGCCTCGGCACGTGGATCGGTGGTATTAACTTTCTATGGGGTAAACCGGGGGTGTTGCGCAAGTGCATGCCGGACTTCCTGGCCTATTTCCGCAAGGGGTTTCATCCGTGGCAACAGGATAACCGTGAACTGATCGAGAAAAACCTCAATGAACTTGAACTGAAGCCATCCGCTCGCTAGCAGGGTGCTGAAATATTGACCGCTTTGTGTAAGACTGGGCCTGCCAAAAACAATGACAATAAAGGGAAGCAACCGGCTGGAATAGCTTCCCATAGCTGGAGGCCCCATGCGCGTTGGTCTTATCGTTGATTCCGCCTGCGATCTGCCCTATGAGTTCAGTCGCAAGCACGATCTGTTTGTTCTGCCGGTCACGGCCGTTATTGATGGCCAGACCTACATCGACGAGCACGACCCGGTCAGGACCCAGGAATTCTACCAGAGCGGCCTATTACAGAAGGGCCACCACGCCGAAACGCACGCCTTCTCCGCCGAACAGATCCACGACCTGTTCATGGAAAAAATTGTCACGGAATTTGACGTTGCCATCTGCGAAACGGTCACCCGGTCTCGCAGCCTGATTTTCCAGAATGCCACGGAAGCCATGAACAGTGTGATGGGGCACTATCATGAGGCCCGCCACGCCGCCGGGCGGGAGGGCAAATTCTCCATGCGGGTGATCGACAGCAAACAGATCTTTGCCGGCCAGGGGCTGCTGGCGGCTCACACCCTTCGCCTGATTGAGCAGAAGCTTTCGAAAAACGCCTTACGCAATGAAGTCGACACGTTCACCGACAGAATCTACACCTGCGTGATTCCCCGGGATTTGCACTATATCCGCGAACGGGCCCGTCGGCGTGGAGACAAGAGCGTGTCGGCACTGGTGGCGTTTCTCGGCAAGGCACTGAACATCACCCCGGTCATTTTTGGTCAGGGCGCTGAAGGACAACCGGTTGCCAAAACCCGGAGTTTCGACGTGGCAGTGGAAAAAGTGATGAACTATGCCACCGCGAGGGTCGAGGCAGGACTGTTGACGCCCTATGTCAGCCTTTCCTGCGGCCTGACCTGGACTGAAATCGAGGACCTTCCAGGATTGAATCGCCTGCGTGACGCCTGTGAGAAAAACGGTGTTGAGCTGTTGCTCTCCCAGATGGGCATTACCAGCAGCATCTACATCGGCCCCGGCAGCCTGTGCCTGGCGCTTGCCGCAGAACCCCACGAATTCAGCGATTTCCAGTAGCCGGGACTATCGGGCGCCCAGGCACCACCTCCCGTTTCTTGGCTCACTCGCACACCAAAGGCTGTATCTTCGGCAAACGCAGCCGGTCGGGCTTCGTGTTAGCCTCATATCGTTCTCAATTCAGAAGCCCACTTCCAGACAGCACCGGACCCCGATTATGACCAAAGGTAAAACGGATCTCGCCAATGCGTTGCTCGAGCAACACGTAAAACACGAACTGGCTTCCCTGAAAGGGGCCAAGTTGCGGCGCTTTCTCGAAACCGAAGTGGATGAACTGTTTGACTACGCCGGGGCCATCACCCTGAACCGGCTGACCTCGGCGGAACAGGTTATGGGCGTGATCCAGCGCATTGTGATCAACATGGAACTGGATGCCGGTATCCCGGAACTGGCGGCCGAAATGGCTACGGAGGTATTGAACGCGCCGGTCCAGCGCACGTCCCGGTTACGGGATATTATCACCCGAGAGCAGGCCACCGGGTTCCTCGAAGAGGCCCTTGAACTACGTCAGCAGCGTGAGCGGGTGATCAGCGAGATCATGGCTCACCCGGTCTATCAGGAGCTGGTTTCAAACGTGGTGTATCAGGGCGTGGTGAACTACCTCTATGAGGACAACCTGATTACCAAGAGTGTTCCTGGTGTCGGTTCGATGATGAAGTTTGGCAAGCGCATGGCCAACAGGGCGGTTCCGGGCCTGGACGAGACCTTTGAGCGCCGTTTCAAGGCCTGGTTGTCCGACAGCCTGCCGGGGTTGATCAGCCGGAGTGAACAGTTCCTGAACAAGGCGCTGAGCGACGAGGAGCTGCGCGACAGCGTGATGGCCGTATGGGTGTCACTGGAAGACCGCACCATCGAAGAGTTGCACGAGGGGCTTGGAGACATACAGCTCCAGGAGTTTGTGGTTCTGGGGTATGAGTTCTGGCTGCAGTTCCGACAGACGGCCTATTTTGAGGGGTGTGCCAGGGCCGTGGTGGAGCACCTGTTTACCCTGTATGGCGACAAGCCGGTAATTGAGCTGTTGGCTGCCGTTGGGGTCGATCGCGATGTAGTCATGGCGGAGGTGGATGCCTACGCACTTCCTGTGATAGACGTGCTGCGGGAGGAGGGGTATCTTGAGGCCCTGACCCGTCGTCGTCTTGCGCCATTCTATAAGTCGGCCGCGGCGAAAAAACTTCTGCAGCAGGAGAGCTGAGCACTCCTGCGTTCGCGTGGGATGTTTGGCAATGCTGGTACCAACGGAGCTGTTCTGGGCCTATCTGGTGGCCATCTCGCTACTGACTGTCACGCCAGGGGTGGACACCCTGCTGGTGATGCGGAACGCCGGGCGCGGTGGATTGAAACATGGTTTGCGGGATGGCTGTGTCACCAGCGTGGGCATCTGCTGTGGGTTGTTTATTCACGCCACCCTGTCCGCTCTGGGTATTTCGGTGCTGCTGGTAGAGACGGCCTGGGCGTTTACCGCGGTCAAATGGGCAGGTGCCTGCTACCTGATCTGGCTGGGGCTGAGTTCGTTGCGTCAGGCCATGGCCCGGGGCCCCGCAAACGCCGATGAATCCTCGATATCGAGCGCCGAACCGCCATTGATGAAACCGGTATCAATCTGGGTGGCGTTTCGAGAAGGCCTGCTGTCCAACGTGCTGAATCCGAAAACGGCGCTGTTCTATATGGCGTTGCTTCCTCAGTTTATCGATCCCGCCGGGAATGCATTCCAGCAATCGCTGTTCCTTGCGGCGGTTCACTTTGTGCTGGCGATGGCCTGGCAATGTGGGCTGGCGTTGGTGGTGGTCAAATCAAGAAGGCTTGGCGTGGGGCAGGGCGTAAAGCGCATGCTGAACGCGCTGACTGGTGGCTTCTTCGTCGCTATCGGGGCAAAACTGGCGACGCAGTGAAGTGGTGATGTATGAAAAAGGGGAGCCGAGGCTCCCCTTTTTGATGGTAATACGCTGAACGCAGCTATTACTTTTCGAGGTACTGCAGCTTGTCCGGCTTGCCGTCCCACTCTTCGGCTTCTGGCAGCGGGTCTTTCTTTTCGGTGATGTTGGGCCACTTGCCTGCCAGGTCGGCGTTGAGCTCCACAAACTGGACCTGATCCGCCGGCAGCTCGTCTTCCGAGAAAATGGCCTCAGCGGGGCACTCCGGCTCACACAGGGCGCAATCGATGCATTCGTCCGGATCGATTACCAGAAAGTTCGGGCCTTCGTAGAAGCAGTCAACCGGGCATACTTCCACGCAGTCCGTGTATTTGCACTTGATGCAGTTATCAGTAACGACAAACGTCATAGTCAGTTTCCTGGTCCAGTAGTCAATCTCATCAGTGTAATAATAATTGCGCGATATTGTATTGAGCGGCCTGCCCTGTCGCAAGCGCTGAGGCGCACTATCGTTATTACACAGATCAATTCTGCCGCTGAGTTCCGCTATTTCCCCAGCAGTTCTTTCAATTCGTACAGTCGGTTAAGGGCATCCCGCGGAGTCAGTCCGTCCACGTCCAGGTCGGCCAGGCATTCTTCCACTTTGCTGGGCTCCAGGCTGGCGAACATGTCTGCCTGCATAACCGGCTCGCTAACGCGGGCGGTGCGTGGCTGTTTTTCAGGTTCAGCCGGCGCCACGGCGGTATGATCGGCTGCCGGCCTGGCTGGTGCCGCACCGCCTTCAAGGTGGGACAACTGCTCCTTGGCATTGCGAATCACGTCCTGGGGCACGCCAGCCAGCTTCGCCACCTGCAAACCATAGCTCTGGCTCGCCGGGCCGTCATGAACGTTGTGCAGGAACACGATGGTGTCGTCGTGCTCGGTGGCTGTCAGGTGAACATTAACGGCGTGCTCAAGATCGTCGGCCAGTTGCGTGAGCTCGAAATAGTGAGTGGCAAACAGGGTGTAGCAGCGAATGTGTTTGGCCAGGTGTTCCGCTGTCGCCCACGCCAGGGACAGGCCGTCGAAGGTGCTGGTGCCGCGCCCAACCTCGTCCATCAGCACCAGGCTGTATTCCGTGGCGTTGTGAAGGATATTGGCGGTCTCAGTCATTTCCACCATAAAGGTTGAGCGGCCGCCGGCGATGTCGTCTGACGACCCCATGCGGGTGAAAATACGATCCAGTGGCCCGATGACCACGCGGTTGGCGGGCACATAGCTGCCGGTGTAAGCCAGCAGGGCAATCAGTGCTGCCTGGCGCATGTAGGTGGACTTACCGCCCATGTTGGGGCCGGTGATCACCAGCATGCGCCGTTGCTGGTCCATCAGCAGATCATTGGGCACGTAGGGATCGCTCAGCAGTTGTTCCACCACCGGGTGGCGGCCTTCTTCGATATCGAAGCCGGGCGTGTCACTGAATTCCGGGGCATTGAAGCGAAGGCTGGTGGCCCGCTCGGCAAAGTTGCTGAGCACATCCAGCTCCGCCAGGGCCTGAGCCGCGTCCTGCAGGGGCGCGAGTTCGGCGGCGACAGTTTCCAGCACCTCGTCGTACAGGGCTTTCTCCCGTGCCAGCGAGCGGCTCTTGGCGCTAAGGGCCTTGTCTTCGAATTCTTTCAGTTCCGGGGTGATAAAGCGTTCGGCGTTTTTCAGGGTCTGGCGGCGGATGTAATCCACTGGCGCCTGCCCGGACTGGGCGCGGGTAATTTCGATGTAGTAGCCGTGTACCCGGTTATAACCCACTTTCAGCGTGCTGATCCCGGTACGCTCGCGCTCACGAGTCTCAACGTCCAGGAGGAACTGGCCTGCGTTCTCGCTGATGTTACGCAGCTCGTCGAGCTCTTCGTCAAAGCCTTCGCGGATAACACCACCATCCCGGATGACCACCGGCGGGTTGTCGATGATGGCTCGTTCCAGCAGGTCCGATAGTTCGGGGTACTCGCTGATCGTTGTGGCGAGTCTGACGACGTGGTGGGAATTGACCGGTGTCAGTGCGTTCTGTAAATCCGGCAGGCTTAGAAAAGCATCCCGCAGCCGTGCCAGATCCCTTGGGCGCGCTGAACGCAGCGCCACGCGGGCCAAAATCCGCTCGATATCACCGATGCTTTTCAACAGGTCATGAACCGGCTCATAGTGAAAGCCGTCCAGAAGTGCTGAAACCGCCTGCTGGCGTTGTTCCACCACGGTAATGTCCCGTAAGGGCCGGTTAAGCCATCGTCTTAGCTGGCGCCCACCCATGGCGGTCGCCGTCCGGTCCATCACCCAGGCCAGGGTGTGCTGGGTGCCGCCCATGAGGTTAGTGTCGATTTCCAGGTTACGGCGGCTGGTGGCGTCCAGGATTACCGCTTCCTCGCGCCGTTCACGGCTGAGTTTGCGAATGTGGGGCAGGGCGGTGCGCTGGGTTTCTTTGGCGTACTGCAGCAGGCATCCGGCGGCACAGATGGCCAGCGTGAGGTCTTCGCAGCCAAAACCGGTCAGGTCGCGGACCTGCAGTTGCTGGGTAATCACGCGGCGGGCGGTGTCGGACTCAAACAGCCATGGGCCCTGGCGACGGATACCGGTATAGCCGTCCAGTACGTCCTGATAAGGAAAGTCCTCACTGATCAGGATCTCCGCTGGGCGCAGGCGCTGGAGCTCCCCTTGCAGGCCCTCGAGATCGTCCAGTTCAGACACGGTAAACCGTCCGCTGGAGATGTCGAGGGAGGCAAAACCAAACTGCTCCCGGTGGCTGTAGATGGCGACCAGAAGGTTATCCCGGCGGTCCTCAAGGAACGCATCGTCGCTCAGCGTGCCCGGCGTCACAATGCGAACCACCTTGCGCTCTACCGGCCCCTTGCTGGTCGCCGGGTCGCCAATCTGCTCGCAAATGGCGATGGATTGACCAGCACGAACCAGACGTGCAATGTAGCCTTCAGCGGAATGGTAAGGAATGCCCGCCATGGGAATCGGGCTGCCCCCCGACTGCCCCCGGGCTGTCAGGGTGATATCCATCAGCTCGGCAGCTTTCTTGGCATCCTCGTAGAACAGCTCGTAAAAGTCCCCCATGCGGTAGAACACCAGTTCATTGGGGTGTTCACCCTTGATCTTGAGGTATTGCCTCATCATCGGGGTGTGGTGGGACAGATCGGTCTGGGCTGCTGACATGAACGGTTCCGGATCCATTGGCTTTATGTGAAGGCAGGGATTGTAAGAAAATAACCGCCATGATGAAACGAAGGAGATCATTATGCCACTGACTGACGAGGCATTGGCGGAAGCCGGCACGCAATTGGCTGACGTATTAATGCAACGCGAGCTTACGATAGCCACTGCCGAAAGTTGCACTGGCGGCTGGGTTGCCAAGGTGCTGACCGACCGCGCGGGCTCTTCTTCCTACGTTCTGGCGGGACTGGTGACCTACAGCAACGATGCAAAAAGGGGCTTGCTGGGTGTGACTGAACCGTCGCTGGGGGAGCACGGCGCAGTTAGCGAACCGGTGGTACGGGAAATGGTTGCTGGTGCCCTGGCGGCCACGGGTGCGGATGTGGCTGTTGCGATCAGTGGCGTGGCGGGCCCTGGTGGCGGCAGTGACGACAAGC
>NZ_DELU01000023.1:0-515 GCF_002352785.1 Marinobacter sp. UBA2688 | reverse complement strand
GCAGTGACGACAAGCCGGTAGGCACGGTGTGGTTTGCCTGGGGGCGCTCTCCGGCTGACACCGAAGCGGTGGTTGAGCAGTTCCAGGGCGACCGTGATCAGGTTCGGCGCCAGGCGGTTCTTTATGTGTTACAGGGAGTTAGGGGCTTTCTGGAAAAGGCCTGAAACGGAGGGGTTGGTCTTGCCTTCGTGTTGTGTTTTAATACTGTTCAAATATACAGGAGTCTGGTTTTCCGGGTTCCGCAGTCCATGATTTTGGCCGCCGGGCTCCCGTCCCGATAACGGCATTGGCGACAGAGGGTTTGCAACGATGGAAGACAACCGCAAGAAAGCACTGGGCGCAGCACTGAGCCAGATCGAACGCCAGTTCGGCAAGGGCGCTGTCATGAAGATGGGCGACCAGCCCAGGGAAGCGATCCCTGCGGTATCCACCGGTTCCCTGGGCCTGGATGTGGCGCTGGGAATAGGCGGTCTGCCTTATGGTCGTATCTGTGAGATCTACGGCCCGGAAAGCTC